>NZ_JBECOT010000004.1:0-149209 GCF_040104395.1 Pseudoalteromonas sp. BZA4 | reverse complement strand
CTAACTTGCTAACTTGCTAACTTGCTAACTTGCTAACTTGCTAACTTGCTAACTTGCTAACTTGCTAACTTGCTAACTTGCTAACTTGCTAACTTGCTAACTTGCTAACTTGCTAACTTGCTAACTCTAACTTGCTCAGCTTCCAATCTCACCCAAAACGCTGTAAGTTGCTTGTTACTAAGAATAAAACACACACAACTTATGCAATCAGCAGTATCAAATTGGCAGTCTAAATTAAATGCATTAGGGCCGGGGATTTTAATGGCTACAGCCGCCATTGGTGGCTCACATCTAGTAGCATCAACACAAGCAGGATCGTTATTCGGCTGGCAGCTATTTTGGCTAATCATTGTAGTAAACGTATTGAAGTACCCATTCTTTCGATTTGGCATGGAGTACACGCTCGCGACTAAACAAAGTTTAGTTGAAGGCTACAAGCAAAAAGGGCCGGGGTATTTCTATAGTTTTATTGCGCTTAATATTGTCGCTGCGGTAGTAAATACTGCAGGGGTTTTATTATTAACGGCCAGTCTGCTGCACTATGCATTACCTGTCACTGTCTCTGTAACCTTATTATGTTGGCTGATTTTAGCTGTGTGTTTGCTTATTTTGTTGTTGGGGCACTTTAAGGCGCTCGATAATGTTTCAAAGCTCATTATGGGGCTGCTAACGGTTACAACCGTGGCTGCGTTGGTTGTGGCAATTAATAATGGCCCAATGGCACCGGTTGACTATGTAGGCCCGTCGCCGTATGAACTTGCCATGCTTGGCTTTATGGTCGCGCTCATGGGCTGGATGCCTGCACCCATTGAAATATCAGCAATCAGCTCACTGTGGCTAAAAGAAAAGCAGCATCAACAAGCCGTGACAAAGCAACAAGGCTTGTTTGATTTTAATTTGGGCTACTGGCTTACCGCAGCACTTGCGTTAGTGTTTTTTTCATTAGGTGTGTTAGTGCAATATGGCCAAGCACAAGCTGTGCAATTAGGTGGAGTCGCCTTTGCAAAGCAGCTAATTGATATGTATGCCCTCACTATGGGCGAGTGGGCAAGGCCACTGGTTTCAGGTATCGCTTTCTTATGTATGTTTGGCACCACGCTAACAGTGCTTGATGGCTACGCTAGAACATTAAATGAGTCACATAAACTGCTACCGATTAAACAATCTAAATACAGTTTAAATATGTGGTTATTACTGCAAGCATTTGCTGGCATGGCAGTGATTTTATTCTTTAAATCAGCCCTTGGCCCAATGCTTACTTTTGCTATGACCCTCGCTTTTGTAACCACTCCTGTATTTGCATGGCTTAACTTTAGTTTAGTGCGCTCAGAAGCCAGCATTCATCACTCAACCTTACTTCGCATATTGAGCTGGTTAGGCTTAGCTTATTTGGTGAGCTTTGCGCTAGTGTTTTTGGTTTGGAAGGTAATGTAATGGGAGCTGTCAGCTTTCAGCCGTCAGTTTTTAGCTGATCGAGAAGGTGCTTAGTTATTTGCGTTTATAAACAATTGTAACTTTACATTCATTTCTCAGTTTTTATGCTGTTTGACGGCTCTAACTCAACTCCCTAATCGCATTACTAATCCCATCTAGCGTGAGTGGGTACATGCGGTTGTCCATTAACTGCTTTATAAAATCAATTGATTGATAATAGCGCCAATGTTCAACGGGTTGTGGGTTGAGCCAAGCGACTTTATCAAAGTGATTGGTTATGCGGTTTAACCAAGCGCTGCCGGGTTCTTCATTCCAATGCTCAACGCTGCCACCGGGGTAGGCGATTTCGTAGGGACCCATGGTGGCATCACCAACAAAGATCACCTTGTAGTCGCTGGTGAACTTGTTAATCAAGGTCATGGTATCAATGACGTTAGAGTGACGACGTTCGTTGTCTTGCCAAACATGCTCATACAAACAGTTATGAAAATAGTAAAACTCAAGGTGTTTAAACTCGCTGTGAGCGGCGCTAAATAGCTCTTCGCAGGTATGAATGTAATCATCCATTGAACCGCCAATATCAAACAGCATCAATACTTTTACCGCATTATGGCGCTCTGGTGCCATTTTTACATCGAGCATGCCGCCTTGTTTTGCGGTTGCGCGAATGGTTTCGGTTAAATCGAGAGTATCGCTTGCACCAGTACGGGCAAATTTACGCAGTTTTTTTAGAGCGAGTTTAATGGTGCGCGAGCCGATTTCACGGTCACTATCAAGGTTTCGGTAGCTGCGTTTATCCCATACTTTTACCGCACGGCGATGTCGGTTACCGTCTTGACCAATACGCACACCTTCAGGGTTATAACCATAGGCGCCAAATGGTGAAGTGCCACCGGTGCCCACCCACTTATTACCCCCAGCATGGCGCTTTTGCTGCTCTTCAAGGCGTTGCTTGAGGGTTTCCATGAGTTTATCAAGGCCGCCCATGGCTTGTAATTGCGCTTTTTCTTCTTCGCTTAAGTGTTTTTCAAACTCTTTGCGTAGCCAATCATTAGGCAAGTCGTGTTGCTGTTTTAAGCTTTCGAGCAGATCAAGGTCGGTCACACCACTAAAATAATCTGCAAAGGCTTTATCAAAACGGTCAAAGTGGGTTTCATCCTTGACCATGATGGTACGCGCCAAATAATAAAACGCGTCAACGTCGGCAAAAATAACCCCTTGCTTGAGCGCATTGATCAAATCAAGTAGCTCTCGCAAACTAACAGGTAAGCGGTACTCGCGAAGCTTAAAGAAAAACGCAATTAACATCTTAACGGCGGCTCATAAACGCAAGTTTTTCGATTAAGCTAATGTCTTGCTCGTTCTTTAATAGTGCGCCAAACATGGGCATTAAGCCGCCTTTTTGGCTTTTATCATGCAGTGTTTTAGCGTCTATATCTTCGGCCATCAGTAGCTTTAACCAATCAAGCAATTCGCTGGTTGATGGTTTTTTCTTAATGCCGTTTACTTCACGTAGATTAAAGAACACCTCAAGTGCTTGGCGAACTAGGTCTTGTTTAACGTGAGGGTGATGTACATCGATAATTTGTGCCATTTCTTCACTACTTGGAAAATCAATGTAATGGAAAAAACAACGACGTAAAAAGGCATCTGGCAGCTCTTTTTCGTTATTTGACGTGATGATCACAATCGGACGTTGCTTAGCAACCACGCGCTCGCCGGTTTCATAAACATGAAACTCCATTTTATCGAGCTCTAATAGCAAGTCGTTGGGAAATTCAATATCGGCTTTGTCGATTTCATCAATCAATAGCACAGGGCGCTTGTTATGTTGCTCACCATAGGTAAAGGCTTGCCATAATTTCCCCTTTACAATGTAGTTGCTGATATCGTGCACACGCTCATCACCTAACTGGCTGTCGCGAAGGCGCGATACCGCATCATATTCATACAGGCCTTGCTGCGCCTTAGTGGTTGATTTGATGTGCCATTGAATTAGCGTGGTGTCTAAACTTTTTGCAAGCTCCTCGGCCAGCATGGTTTTACCTGTGCCGGGCTCACCTTTTATTAGCAGCGGCTTTTCGAGCAAGATCGCTGCGTTAACCGCTTGTTTTAATGAGTTACTGGCAATGTAGTTGTCGGTTGAATTAAAAAGCACGATGTCACCTTATCTGGTCTGAGCAGTGATTAATAGCGTCATGATGCCACAGTTAGTCGGCGTCTGAAAGGTATGCAAAACGCGGTATCGTTTTACCCTCGACAGTGACGGTTTCTGTAAACATACTAAGCGGGCGTGCCCACATGCCAAATTCGCCGTATAGCGCTTGATAAATTACCAGTGGCTCATTCGTTTCGCTATGAGTAGCAACATATTCAACTTTGTATTTTGGACCTTTGTAATGTTGGTAAATACCGGGTTTGATTGTCATGTGTTTATCTCGCATCTTGGAGTCATTTGGGTATAATTGCAGTTTGCACATTTTACGCTGAAACAAACTGCCTAAACTATGAATTATATTTCGTTAGATGAATACAAAAAAGCCTGGGTTTTTCGTCATAAAGATATGCCGATAAGCAGCGAAGACGCAGCACAAATTAAACCAATGAGCGCTGAACGCGCTGCGGTTTTATGGACTACTATGGTGAGCCGCGAGCATGATCACCCTGACTTTTTTGATAAAACAGATTGGTGCGGCAAAGACGACAGCTTTTCAGAGACCATTAACTGGGAAAGTGCATGGGAAGCGGGCGATGAGCAGTTGCCAGAAGAAATCCTTAACCACTTAGAGTGGGAAGCAAACACCACTGTTTATTTTTGCATGGCTCGCGACAATATTATTGAAACCAGCTTTGCCGTTTTTAAACGTTGTTGGCAAAACTTTATGTTTTTAGCTGATGGTAGTTTGTTATTAGGTAAAAAGCGTGATGCAGTGGTGCAGTTTTTAGAAACTGGTAACGCAAAATTGGGTAAAAAAGGCGCAGTAAAGTAGCGCTCAATAAACGCTCTATGCTATAAAACAGTCAAGCAATTGTTTTATAAGAGCGCGCATTGTCTAAACCAACTTCACAGAGCGAACACTCGCAACAAGCCGAAATTTGGCAAACTGATGCCGAGCGAGCTTTGTATGCGCAGTTATGTAATGCATTTTATGCTCGTGAGATCCCGCGTTTAGTTGATGAACCTGATACAGCAAGGCTAAAACGTTTATTAGCAAGCCTGCCTTACTATATTGAGCGTTTAGCTATGCGTATTGTCAGTGGTGATGCGCCACTACAGCTCGATTCACAAAATGGCAGTTGGCTTGAAAAACAAAAAACAACGCCGCCTGTTTATAATAAAAAAGACTCAAAAGACTTTTATAGTCAACATGCTAAGCGCGGGTTAATTGTTCCCGTGCTAATTAATGACGAGCAATGTACAACCGTGCGCATAGACAGCTTAGATCAAGTAAGCGACAATAAGGTACATTGCAACGAGCTTGGTTGGTTTGATACTTCCGGTGAATCGCTAGAAAACACGCATATTCAATTGCTTAAGCCTGCAAAGGCGGTGATGGCAGCGGCGTGTTGCGGTCATCAATGGCAATTTAATAAACGCATCACACCTAAGCGTTTGTCATTAAGAGAAATGCTGCTAGCAAGCAATATAAATTGGCGTAATTTAAAACGCCCTTTGACTTAATTTAACCGCGAAGGAGTGTTCAATGCGGGTTTTTCAATTCGCCTTGTTGTGTTTGGCTTTATTTATTCAGTACCGCTTATGGTTTGGCCATAATGGGGTGCAAGATTACACTCGTTTAAAACAAGCGGTTACCTCTCATCAAGACACCAATGCTAAATTGTTAAAGCGCAATAAAGTGCTCAAAGCCGATATTGAAGACTTAAAACTCGGTCAAGAGGGCATCGAAGAGCGGGCGCGTAATGAATTAGGAATGATTAAACCTGGCGAAACCTTTATTCGCGTATTACCAGGTCAACAGCAAAATGAACACTAAGCAAACTATCACCGCCATTGTTCCCGCTGCGGGAGTAGGGAGTCGAATGCAGCATTCGGCGCCAAAGCAGTATATTGAACTTGCGGGTAAAACTATTTTAGAACATACCCTAAGTAAACTTGCAGAACTTAACGAATTAAACACCATCAAAGTAGCAATTAGCGATGATGACGGCTACTTTGCTGATTTACCACACATAGATAAGCGTATTGAGTGTGTGAGTGGTGGTAAAGAGCGCGCTGATTCTGTGCTTAACGCCTTACTATCACTTGCTGACAACCCACCTGATTGGGTACTTGTTCACGATGCGGCAAGGCCGTTAGTGTGTCTGGCAGATATTCAGCGTTTAATGACTGAATGTATTGCTGCCAATGAAGGCGGTATTTTAGCGTCAAAAGTAAAAGACACCATTAAGCGCGGTCATACCCACAGTGAGCAAACGGTGCCACGTGATGATTTATGGCAGGCACTCACCCCTCAGCTTTTCCCTTATCAAGCGCTGACTAATGCGCTATCAAGTGCCCTTAAAAATGGTGTGACTATCACTGATGAGGCATCGGCAATTGAATGGGCTAAGCAACCTGTTAAGCTGGTTGCAGGTCGCAGTGACAACATTAAAATCACCACCCCAGAAGATTTAGATTTAGCAGCATTTTTACTGCAAAAACAACAAAACGAGAGTACTTCATGATTCGAATTGGCCATGGCTTTGATGTACACAAATTTGGCGGCGAAGGCCCGTTGGTAATTTGTGGTGAAAAAATAGATTACCCACAAGGCTTTTTAGCTCATTCAGATGGTGATGTTGCCATTCACGCATTGTGTGATGCCATTTTAGGCGCATTGGCAATGGGTGATATTGGTAAGCATTTCCCTGATACTGCGAGCGAATACGAAAATATTGATAGCCGAATTTTACTACGCCACGTGGTTGGGCTTGCTAAAGAGCAAGGTTATGTACTTGGCAATGCCGATGTGACGATTGTTGCGCAAGCACCAAAAATGTTGCCGCATATTCAAGCTATGCGTGAAAACTTATGCCAAGACCTTGAAGCTGATATTTCACAAGTTAATGTGAAAGCAACAACCACTGAGAAGCTTGGGTTTGAAGGCCGCAAAGAAGGTATCTCAAGCCACGCAGTGGTGATTATGAGCAAACAAAGCGCATGAGTGAGTTAAACTACCTTTACGGTAAACCTCTTTCTAAGGCTGACTTTAAAACTCATGCCGAAGACTTCATGGTTGATGAAGACTTAGGTATTGAGTTTACCGGTTCTGGTGAACATGTTTGCTTGCAGGTTGTAAAAAAAGGCGAAAATACTCAGTTTATTGCGAAACGCATTGCCGAAAAAGCAGGGGTATCTCCACGTGATGTGAGTTATGCAGGCTTAAAAGACCGCCATGGCGTGTGTACCCAATGGTTTAGCGTGCCAGTTCCAATTAAAAAGCATATAGAATTTAGTGAACTGAATAACGAGCAATTTTTTGTAATATCGCAACAGCGCCATAATCGTAAGCTCAGAACTGGCTGCCATAAAGGCAACCGCTTTACCATTACATTACGTAATGTCACTGAGCCGCTGGATATTTTGTGCCGTATCAACGCGGTGCGTGCAGGTGTGCCTAATTACTTTGGTGAGCAGCGCTTTGGCCATGGTGGTCACAACCTTGAAATGGCAAAGCGCATGTTTGCTGGAGAGCGTATCCGCGACAAAAAATTGCGTGGCTTAGTTATTTCAGCTGCACGCTCTTATGTGTTTAATGAAATCGTGAGCATGCGAGTTGCCGAGCATGGCCTTGCGAAAACAATGCACCGCGAAGTGTTTATGCTCAGCGGCAGTAATGCATTTTTTGAAGACAATATTAGTGATGACAATATTGCGCGCTTAGCGTCTGGCGATATTGTGATGTCGGCACCTATGGTTGGTAAAGGCGAAAAAGGCCTGACCGAAACCGAAAAAGTGTGGCTCGAACCTTATCAGTCTTGGATAGAGGGCCTTAGCGAACTTGGCCTTAAGAATGAGCGTAGAATGTTACGACTTATTCCTGATTCATTAGCTGTTGAAACGATTGATGAAACTACTTTAAAGTTAAGTTTTGGTTTACCAAAAGGCTGTTTTGCTACCGCCCTGCTGCGTGAGCTGGTGGACTATCGAGATGCAAGCCCCAGAGAACAAAAACAAAAGGATGCGTAAATGAAAATCTTATTGAGCAATGATGATGGCGTACATGCTAAAGGGATTGCGGTTTTGTATCAAGCATTGACGCAAATAGCAGATGTGACCTTAGTAGCGCCAGATCGTAATTGTAGTGGCGCAAGTAATTCATTAACGCTCATGAACCCATTGCGTGCAACCACCCTTGATAATGGCTTTATTTCGATTAATGGCACGCCGACTGACTGTGTGCATTTGGGAGTTAATGAATTAGTCGAGCAGCAGCCAGATCTAGTGGTTGCAGGAATAAACCACGGCGCCAACCTAGGTGATGATACCTTGTATTCAGGTACAGTAGCAGCGGCCACTGAAGGGCGCCACTTAGGACTGCCGGCGATTGCTGTGTCGTTATGCTCTAAAGAAGGAAATCACTTTGAAACTGCAGCTGCGGTCGCGGTGAGTATTATCAAAGAGTTGGCATCGCACCCATTACCGAAAGATCAAATCATCAACTTAAACGTGCCAGATATTCCGCTTACTGAGCTAAAAGGAGTTAAGGTAACCCGTTTAGGTTCGCGTCATAAAGCTGAAACCATGACGAAACAACAAGACCCATGGGGACGTGACATTTATTGGTATGGTACCCTTGGTGCTGAAAGTGATGCAGGTGAAGGCACTGATTTTTATGCCATTAATAATGGTTATGCATCAGTGACCCCACTTAGTGTTGATATGACGGCGAAAGAGAGCTTACAAGCCGTCGATAGCTGGTTAGCAAATATGGAGATTAATAGTGCTGACTAATTATAATCGCAGTGCACTGGCATTAGCTGAACTATTAAAACGCGAGGGTGTAGAAGATAGTACTGTGCTTGAAGCGATAGCCTCAACGCCCAGACACATTTTTATCGATGATGTTTTGCAACACAAAGCTTATCAAAATACCGCACTGCCAATCGGTCAAGGACAAACGATTTCGCAGCCATATATTGTCGCACGCATGACTGAGCTGCTTCGCTTAGCTGGCGTACGTGATAAAGTGCTCGAAATTGGCACAGGCTCTGGCTACCAAACGGCAATATTGGCAAAAACCTTCACTAAAGTGTGCTCGGTAGAGCGTATTAAAGCATTGCAATGGCAAGCAAAACGCCGTTTGCATAAGCTTGATTTATATAATGTCACCATGAAACACGGTGACGGTTGGCAAGGCTGGCAGTCGCAAGCTCCATTTGAGGGGATTATTGTTACTGCCGCTGCGGCCACTATGCCACAAGGACTTCTGGCACAACTTGCTGATGGGGGCGTTATGATTGCACCTATCGGTGAGCAAGATCAGCAATTAATGATGGTCGTTAGAAATGGCGATACATTTACAGAACATAAAGTTGCACCAGTAAGATTTGTACCTTTGGTACCTGGTGATATTGAATAGGACGTTAAACTTTGAAGTTGTTTACTAAGTTATATGATATGGCGCTGGTATGGGCTAAACATCGTCATGCGGAGCGTTATTTAGCAGGGATGAGTTTTGCTGAATCTGTTTTTTTTCCGGTGCCACCGGATGTCATGCTAGCCCCTATGTCGCTTGCTCAGCCAGATAAAGCATGGCGCTTTGCCAGCTTTACGACTATTGCTTCAGTGATTGGCGGTATTTTAGGTTACTTACTTGGCTTTTGGTTATTCGAACCAGTAGTCGAACCGCTGATTGCGCAAATGGGTTGGCAAGCCAAATTTGACACAGCGCTAAGTTGGTTTGAAAACTATGGTGTATGGGTTGTGTTTTTAGCGGGCTTCTCTCCTATACCTTATAAGGTTTTCACCATAGGTGCAGGTTTGATGCAAATGGCATTCTTGCCATTTTTAATTGCCTCGGCAATAGGTCGTGGCGCGCGTTTCTTCTTAGTGTCGGCTTTAATGAAGTGGGGCGGCGTTAAAATGGAGCAAAAATTACGTCAATATGTTGAAGCGCTTGGCTGGGGATTAGTTGTTTTAGTTGTGGTTGCGTACTTTTTACTGCGATAACCCGCAAAACCATTAAACTAGTACGATAAGGAGCATTTTACGATGAGCAGGCAGTTAACAGTCTATGTTACTTTGTTTCTTAGTATTTTGCTCTTTGGTTGTACTTCTCGCGAAGCACCGGCACCGGTTAGTAGTTTAGATAATAAAGTTAAACCCGCCACACGCAAAGTAAATATCTCTGGCTCAAAATATGTAGTCAAAAAGGGCGATACTTTGTATTCAATTGCTTTTAGCGCTCAGCAAGATTTTCGAACGCTCGCAAAAATAAACGATATTCCAGTACCTTATACCATCTTCCCTGGGCAGAGTATTTCGCTCACAAAATCGGCACAAAAATTAAAAAAGACGAAAAAATATACGAATTCGAGTAAAAAGTCTACTGTTTCTATACAAAAAAATAACAAAAAATTAAAGAAAGGGCTTGATCAGCCAAAACAACGAGAGTATGTTCAGAAACAAGCCAACAAAATAATTAGTGAAAAAAGCAGTAATTCTAATGCCAAAGTTGTATGGGGCTGGCCTGCAAAAGGTAAAGTCACAAAACGCTTCTCTAATAAAGAGAACGGCTTTAAAGGATTACAGATCACTAATAAACAAGGGGCTTCTGTTTTAGCTGCTGCACATGGAACTGTGGTATACGCGGGCAACGCATTGAGGGGGTACGGTAATTTAATCATATTGAAACACAATGATGATTACCTAAGCGCTTACGCGCACAATTCAAAGTTGCTTGTAAAGGAAAAACAGGAAGTAAAGGCAGGGCAGAAAATAGCAGAAATGGGCAGTTCAGACTCTTCGGTTACGGCTTTGAGATTTGAAATTCGTTATCGGGGTCAAGCAGTCAATCCTGCTAAGTATCTACCTTAGCCATTTAGGGTATTGATAAAGTGATTTAGCTCAATCACATATTTGCTCGGGAGGACGCTTATGGGTCACACAGCAAAACTTGAGAAAAAAACTGACGCGATTGACGATAAATTTGATGACACGGTAGTTGAAGAAGAGTCTTCTGAATTACTTGAAGAAGTCGACAACGAAGATGAAATTTTTGCAAAAGAAGAAGTTGCCAAGAATTTAGATGCTACACAGCTGTATCTTGGTGAGATTGGTTTTTCTCCGCTGCTAAGCGCAGAAGAAGAAGTTTATTTTGCTCGAAAAGCACTGAAAGGCTGCGAAGCCTCTCGCAAGCGAATGATTGAAAGTAATTTACGTTTAGTGGTGAAAATTGCCCGCCGCTACAACAACCGTGGCCTCGCGCTACTAGACCTTATTGAAGAAGGTAATTTAGGCCTTATCAGAGCCGTTGAGAAATTTGACCCAGAACGAGGTTTTCGTTTTTCAACTTATGCAACTTGGTGGATACGTCAAACCATTGAACGTGCCATCATGAACCAAACACGTACGATTCGTTTACCTATTCACGTGGTTAAAGAGCTAAATGTTTATTTAAGAACAGCCCGTGAATTAACGCAGAAACTTGACCATGAACCAACCGCAGAAGAAATTGCAGAGTGCTTAGATAAGCCGGTTGAAGATGTTACTAAGATGCTGCGTTTAAACGAAAAAATCACCTCGGTGGATACACCTATCGGCGGTGAAAATGACAAAGCGTTATTAGATATTATCGCCGATGAAAAAGACTATGGTCCAGAAGGCGAAGTACAAAATAATGACATCAACAAGCACATTGTTGATTGGCTTGGAGAGTTAAACCCGAAACAGCGTGAAGTACTTGCTCGTCGTTTTGGTTTACTAGGCTATGAGCCATCAACCCTTGAAGATGTTGGTCGTGAAATAGGCTTAACACGTGAACGTGTAAGACAAATACAAGTGGAAGCATTACGTCGCTTAAAAGACATTTTGCAACACGAAGGGTTAAGTACAGATAGCCTATTCGACCAATTCACCTGATTTGACAACAATGTATACCTGATCAAGGGTATAGAACCCACGGGTTCAGAACACACAAAAAAGCTGACGTTTACGTCAGCTTTTTTTATGCCTCTTTTATTGCACTACAGTAAATCTTTTAATTGATACAGTAGTTGGTGTGCTTGTCTTGGCGTTAAGCTATCTGGATCAAGCTGTTTTAAGGTTAATTCAAGCTCAGAAGGCTCATCATCAAAACTTAATGTTTGCTGTTGTTGCTGAATAGGGGTAGTAACAGGTTGATGGTTCTCAAGCATTTTAAGCTTTTGTTTTGCTTGTTGGATCACCGCTTTTGGTACACCCGCTAAGGCAGCAACTTGTAAGCCAAAGCTCTTGCTTGCTGCGCCTTCAAGCACGGTATGCATAAAGGCAATGGTGTCGTTGTGTTCAATGGCATCTAGGTGCACATTAACCAATCCCGTTTTTTGTTCGGCCAGTTCGGTTAACTCAAAATAGTGAGTTGCAAATAAGGTTTTAGCGGCAATTTTTGATGCTAAATAATCAGCCGTTGCATAGGCAAGCGATAAGCCATCATAAGTCGAAGTACCGCGACCAATTTCATCCATCAGTACCAGTGATTGTGCTGTGGCGTTATTTAAAATAGTTGCTGTTTCGGTCATTTCAACCATGAAGGTTGAGCGTCCTGATGCTAGGTCATCACTTGCGCCAATACGCGTAAAAATACGGTCAATATTACCAATTTCTGCGCTATCAGCAGGAACGTAACAACCAATGTGAGCCATTAGAACAATAAGTGCAGTTTGGCGCATATAGGTCGATTTACCACCCATATTTGGACCTGTGATAATCAGCATTTTACGGTCGTTATTAAGCTCCACAGGGTTAGCTATAAACGGGTCTTTCATTACCTGCTCTACTACCGGGTGGCGACCTTGCTTAATACTGATATTATCGTTATCGCACAGAGTTGGCTTAGCATAATTAAGCGCTTGCGCACGTTCGGCTAAATTGTTCAGTACATCTAAATCTGCTAGGACAGCTGCCATTGTTTGTAGCTGCTCAATGTGCGGAGCAATAAACTCAAAGAGTTGCTCGTAAAGCTGTTTTTCAAGCGCTAGCGCTTTTGACTGGCTACCAAGTACTTTATCTTCGTGCTCTTTAAGCTCAGGGATAATATAGCGCTCATTATTTTTTAGCGTTTGGCGGCGAATATAATCCGCAGGAACCAAGTGCGAGTTCGCGCGGCTTACCTCAATAAAAAAGCCATGCACCTTGTTATAGCCAATTTTTAAGGTGCTAATGCCTGTGCGTTCACGCTCACGTTCTTCAAGCTTTTCGAGAATATCGGTTGCACCTTGGCTTAGGGCACGCCATTCATCAAGCTCGCTGTTGTAACCTGGTGCAATAACACCCCCATCACGAATAAGCACCGGTGGGGTTTCGATTACAGCACGCTCTAGTAAGTCTTGTAGTTCAGGTAACTGTTGCGACTTAGCAATAATTTGACTAATACGCGGATCGTTAGCATCCAGTAATAGTTCGTGAAGTGGCGCGAGAGCTTGCAGTGCGCTACGCAGGCGCGTTAAATCACGCGGGCGTGCTGTGCAAAGCGCTAAACGGGCGATAACACGCTCAATGTCGCCAATTTGCTTTAATGACTCTTGTAGCTCACCACATAATTGCGCATCGATAATTGCGCTAATTGCGTTTAGTCGAGAGTTGAGCTCTGTTTTGCTGCGCACAGGGGTATGAATACGACGCTTTAATAAGCGTGAACCCATAGCTGTGGCTGTTTTATCAAGTACTTGCGCAAGCGTGTTTTCGTAACCACCCGATAAATTAACCGTTAGTTCAAGGTTTTTACGAGTTGCTGCATCTAAGATCACCGCGTGTTCGTTTTGTTCAAGGGTGATTGCACGGATATGCGGCAGGGCAATACGCTGAGTGTCTTTTACGTATTGCATTAAGCAGCCTGCAGCGACTAAAGCTGCGTGTGCTTTGTCTACTCCAAAACCAACTAAATCTTTGGTGCCAAATTGGTCGCAAAGTAAATGCTGCGCAGTATCTAGATCAAATTCCCATTCCGGGCGACGACGCGCGCCTTTGATATGTTCAATTAAGTGCACATTTGCAAATGTTTCACTGTAAAGTAGCTCAGCAGGGGCTAAACGCTGTAATGTTGAGCTAAATGCTTCGTCGGTATTAACTTCTAACACATTGAACCGGCCAGAGTTAATATCTAAATAAGCAATACCATATAGGCCTTGTTTGTTTTGCCATACACTGGTTAGCAGGTTGTCTTGGCGTTCTTGTAATAATGCTTCGTCAGAAATTGTGCCCGGTGTAACAATACGTACAACTTTACGCTCAACAGGGCCTTTGCTAGTCGCTGGGTCACCAACTTGTTCACAAATAGCTACTGACTCACCCATTTGTACAAGGCGAGCTAAATAGTTTTCGACTGCGTGATAGGGTACGCCCGCCATTGGAATGGGGTCGCCACCGGCTTTACCTCGATGGGTTTGAGAAATATCAAGAAGTTGCGCTGCACGCTTGGCATCATCAAAGAAAAGTTCGTAAAAGTCGCCCATACGATAAAACAATAAAATATCCCGATGCTCGGCTTTTATTTTTAGATACTGCTGCATCATAGGGGTTTGTTGTTTTATAGTGTGCGGTGCATAAAGATCAAACGACATGTATTTACCCAAAGGCTGAATATGGAATTACATCAAGAGATTAAAACACTTGCTGCGAAATTAGGAGCTATTTTAACGGATAAACGCTTATGGATCACTACCGCAGAATCATGCACTGGTGGTGGAGTGAGTTATGCACTAACCGATACCCCAGGCAGTTCTAATTATATTGACCGAGCGTTTGTTACTTATAGTAACCAAGCAAAACATGAGCTCATTGGCGTTAGCGAGCAAACCTTAAACAGCTTTGGTGCGGTGAGTGAGCAAACCGTTGTTGAAATGGCATCGGGGGCGGCAAAAGCTGCAAACGCAGATATCGCAATAGCTATTTCGGGGATAGCAGGCCCCGGTGGTGGAACACTGGATAAACCTGTGGGATTAGTATGGTTTTGCATTCATTTTGCTGGTCAAAACTACCCAAGTCAGCAAGTTTTCTCTGGCGATCGAGCTGAAGTTAGACTGCAAGCTATTGTTTACTCATTAAAAAATATAATTGAATTGATAAAATCTGAAAATTAGCTTGATACTGTGATTTCATACAGTATACTGTCTGCATTAGCCGGATTTGGAGAACAGAATGAACGATAACAAACAAAAAGCCTTAGACGCTGCTTTATCACAAATTGAGCGTCAATTTGGTAAAGGCTCAATTATGAAACTGGGCGACAATAAAGCCCTAGATATTGAAGCAATCTCAACAGGTTCACTAGGTATCGATATCGCACTAGGTATTGGTGGTTTACCTACGGGTCGTATTGTTGAAGTGTATGGTCCTGAATCATCAGGTAAAACAACGCTTACTTTACAAGTTATCGCTGAAGCTCAAAAGCAAGGTAAAACGTGTGCATTCGTAGATGCTGAGCACGCTCTAGATCCTGTATACGCACAAAAATTGGGTGTAAACATTGATGACTTACTTGTTTCTCAACCAGATACTGGTGAGCAAGCATTAGAAATCTGTGACATGTTAGTTCGTTCAAGTGCCGTTGATGTTGTGATTGTTGACTCGGTAGCAGCTTTAACACCTAAAGCTGAAATCGAAGGTGACATGGGTGACTCACACATGGGTCTACAAGCTCGTTTAATGTCACAAGCTTTACGTAAGCTTACAGGTAACATCAAGCGTTCAAACACACTATGTATTTTCATCAACCAAATCCGTATGAAAATTGGTGTTATGTTTGGTAACCCTGAAACAACAACAGGTGGTAACGCACTTAAATTCTACTCTTCAGTACGTATCGATATTCGTCGTATTGGTTCTGTGAAAGAAGGCGACGAGGTTGTAGGTAACGAAACCCGCGTTAAAGTTGTTAAGAACAAGGTTGCTCCGCCGTTTAAACAAGCTGAGTTCATCATCATGTATGGTGAAGGTATTTCTAAACAAGGCGAGTTAATTGACCTAGGTGTTAAGCATAAGATTGTTGAAAAATCAGGTGCTTGGTACAGCTACAATGGCAGCAAAGTTGGTCAAGGTAAAGCAAACTCAATTAAGTTCTTAAAAGACAACCCAGAGATCGCAGATGAGATCGAAGGTAAGTTACGTGAGATGCTATTACTTCAGGCAACAGAACAACCAGAAGATGGTGAAGATGCAGGCCTATTAGCTGAAGACGAGCTATAAACACCGAAAAAGAGTACAGTTAAGCGTGATTTGACCCGCACTTAACACAAAAAAGACCGCTACATAGTTAGCGGTTTTTTTATGGGTGAAAGTTAGCAATGGTAAAGTTAGCGAAAGTAAAGTTAGAAAGAGTAAAGTTAGAAAAGGTAAACTTTACTCTTGCAACTCTTTCATGAAAAAGCCGCATATGATGCGGCTTTTCATGTACTTAAAGCTTAAAACTTTCAGCTTCTAGCTCAAAGCTTACAGCTGCCAGTTGAAAGACACTGAGTAGTTACGCGGTGCGCCGTAATAACCTTGAGCCCAGAAAAGACTGTGGATGTACTTTTCGTTGGTCACGTTATTAACGTTCAAGTTAACGCTCATATTGTCGTTAATATCGTACGTTGCCATTAGGTTTAATAGGCCGTACGCATCTTGCGTTGTGGTGATAAGTGCAGTATTCGTAGCCGCATCACGCACTTGTACGCGCTTTGTATCGTCTTGCCAACGATAGTTTAGGCCAAAGGTTAAACCATCAATCTCAGGCACTTTATGAGTTACAGCAAGTTTGAACTGGTTTTCAGGTGTGTAGTCTTTTACTAACTCATCACCATCAATGTTTAGGTTGCTGTAGCTGAAGCTTGCACTTAGTGTTTCGTTGATTTGACCACTAAGTTCTACTTCAATACCATCGCTGTTAATACCATCTGCGCCATAGTAGCGAGTGTCATCAGGTAATGAATCAGGGATAGCAACAGCAAGGCCAACTTGTTTAGCGTCAAAGTAAGCAACTGTTACAAATAAGTCGTCATCAAGTAGCTGTGCTTTCACACCAACTTCGCTGCTTTTACCTGTGATTGGATCTAAGTAATCACCATTGATGTCACGCTCTGTTTGCGGTACGAAGGTTTCTGTGTAGCTTGCGTAAGTTGAGAAGTTTTCGTTGATATCATATACAGCACCGAAGTATGGCACTGTTTGGTCGCTATCTTTGTCTTTTGCAACGCCGTAAGAGGCACCTTCAGTTTCCCAATTTACTTGGCTCACACCTGCTAAAATGCTGAATGCGTCAGTTGCACGAATGCGTGTCGAAATATATGCAGAGCGTTGACGGCTAGTGATATCAGCTCCTGTTAAACCATCAGTAAGTGTTGGTACTGGCGCTACACCGTCCCAACCACCTAGCTCTGGCATTGCAGGGAAACCATTGCCTGTGGTGTAGTCATACAATGATTTATCTTTGTTATCCATATCTGCTTGGTTTACACCAAACGATAGATCATGTTCCATACCAAATAAATCAAATTTACCCGTTGCGTAGATATCTAAAATGTCGTGCTTATCTTTGTGATCATATTCACTGGCATAACCAGTTAGGCCAAGACCTGTTTCTCTATCTGGTGTGCCGTAAACATAGAAAAGCTCAGAATCTTGCTCATTTTCTAAGTGCGCGTAGCTTGCTTTTAAGAACCAAGTATTGGTGATTGCTTGCTCAATTGATAAGAACAGCTGCTCAGTTGTGTTATTCCAGTATGACCAATCAGACGCTGTGCTAGTTGAAGCGTCAAAGTTTGTTGCTGAACCATCGCTGTAATAAAGCGGTAAGGCACCCCAAAGTGGGCTGTCAGCATCTTTCTTTTGATTTACATAGTTTGCAGTTACTACTGTGCTGTCAGTTAGCTGACCTTCGTAGGCTAGGTAATAAATTGTTTTATCTTGCTCGTAACGGTCAAGGTATGACTCGGTTTTGTGCTTGGTGAATACAGCACGTACAGCGTGGTTTTCGTTGATAGCAGTTGAAGCGTCAAGCTCTAAACGCTTGTTGTCCCAAGAACCATACGATACAGACGCATTTACTTGCGTTTGATAAGTAGGGCGCTTTAGAACCATGTTGACGGTTGCAGATGGGTTACCAGCACCTGTCATTAAACCATTGGCACCACGTACAATTTCAACACTATCGAAAATAGAAGTATCAAGAGTACCTTGGATTGAACCGTTGTCTTGCGGCATACCCATGCCATTAACTTGGAAGTTGGTGATCTCAAAACCACGAGCTTTAAAATAAGTACGGTCAGTTTCGATTTGCTCAACAGTCACACCCGGAGTGCTTTCAAGTACAGCGTTTAAATTATCGAGTGAGAAGTCATCCATTAGCGCACGTGATACAACAGAGATTGACTGTGGTGTTTCTTTAATTGTTAGCCCTAATTTGGTTGCTGACTGTGCTTCTTCAGTGATGTAGTTTTTATGATGCTGGCCATACACGGCAATTTTTTCAATTGCTTGTTCTTCTTTTTGTTGTTCTGCAAAAGCGTGGCCACTTAAAAGTGCTGAGGTCACAAGGCTTAATTGAGATAAGCGCAAAAATTTTGTTGATGACATGCAAAGTTCCAATTAGTTCAATGAATAGTGAAATTAATGCGTAATTTAATCTAAATGAAAATAATTTGCAATTAGGTCTTTCTGTTTTGGTGAGTAATTGTTTGCAAAAAGTTTAAAGGGCACAGAAATATAAAAAGGAGATATAAAAAAAGCGGCCGAAGCCGCTTCAGGAAGTAAAATAAGTTTAAATCTTAAAATACGTATTTTGCAGAGAACTGCAGACGGTCCATATCGCCGTCAGCACCGCTTTCTAGTTCACGCTCAGCATGTTTAAACTCAACACCAAATGTAAGCTTTTTAACAGGCGAATATAAAAGGTTAGCACTATAGCTTTGGCTCATTTCTGTAGGGTCGCCAGTCACAGCAAGTAAATCTGTGTTGTTATCTGCCGAGAAGAATGAATAAAGGAAAGTTGAGCGCCATTGGCTGTTCCAGTGTTGTTGATAGGCAATGAAACCTGATGTTGAATCAATTGCATCTAAATCATCACCATCAAGCACAGCACCATTTGCTACGTTTAAACCAATGTAGCGGCCTAAACCTGAGCCTTGAGTTAGCATAAATTTAAGGTTGTTTTGGCCAAAATTTACTTTACCTGAGGCGCTGATACCGAACGATGATGTATCTGCATCAATGCCATTTTGTTTATAAGTTAACTGGCGAGCAAGACCGGTAAATACTAATTCACCCCAGTCAGCTTTATGTGCGTAACGTGCTGTAAAGTCAGGCATCGATGCATCATCAGTAGCTACACGTGCGCCGCCAACTGTGACAGTGCTCTCTGGGTTTTCGATAGAGAATGACCAGTTACCTGTAGTGTAACGTGCCTGTGCTTGACGTACGAACACAGTACCTTCTGCAGGACCAACGAAGTCGAGTGTTTCTGGTAATGCACCTACGTTTTGAAAGTTTGACCAAGCTTGACCAAATAACCAACCATCATAAGTCACAAATGCTTGACGAATACGAGGCGCGTAAGAGTTACTAACACGTTCGTTACCGCCTGGCGCTGAAGCAATAAAGTCTATTTCAATTTTAGTTTTGATGGTTTTACCATCGTCTAATTTTGTTGCTGTACCTAGGTTAAAGCGAGATTGGCGTGCATGCATATCAAATACTGCATCGCTGTCGCTGTCTGCGCCTACCGGTGTTGTACCTGGTACATAGAAGTCACGGCCAATGCTGCCGCCAGCTGGTACGCCTGCAGAGTAATCACTCCACATAGCATCAAGTTTTACATAGCCACCATAAGAGACGTCTGTGTTACCAATGGTTGCGGCGTTAGCGGTACCTGCAAGTGCACATAAAACAGCTGAAGCTGTGAGCGTTTTTAATGCGGTTACTTTTGTTGTTGTCATAATGTGTATTCCTGTCGAAGCTACTTGTTGATTGCATTAATGTTGTTGTATCACTGTTGTTTAAGAAATGACTTCTCTCAATTATCTATTGGTCTATTAGACTAAGGTGGAATGGGTAGTTAAATCGCATCCAACCTAACATTGGACTAGATTATAGAAGGCAATTTTAAAGTTTTTTGTTAAATGACAAGATATACAACTAAGGTCTAATACTTTCAGGGGCTTTGCTGAGTGATCCTTGAAGCAGGCCGTAGGCAAGTAATTAAAATGGAGACGACAACAATGTCAGAAAGTATCTATCCAGTACCAGCGCATATCAAGAATGCAGCACTAGTTGATAACGATAAATATAATACACTGTACAAGCAATCTATTGATGACCCTGAAGGATTTTGGCGAGAGCACGGTAAACGCCTTGATTGGTCAACTCCTTATAACAAAGTAAAGAACACCTCATTCGACAAAGGCCACATCAGCATTCGCTGGTATGAAGACGGCCAACTTAACGCATCTTACAACTGTATTGATCGCCACCTTGCCACTAAAGCCGATAAAACAGCTCTTATTTGGGAAGGCGATAACCCTGAACACAACGAAAATATTAGCTACCAACAGCTTCACGACGAAGTAGCTAAGCTAGCCAACGGCCTTAAAAAATTAGGTGTATCAAAAGGTGACCGTGTTGCTATTTATATGCCAATGACACCGCAGGCTATTTACGCTATGCAAGCGTGTGCGCGTATTGGTGCTATTCACTCTGTAGTATTTGGTGGTTTCTCTCCATCAGCGATTGCTGACCGAATTAATGACTCAGGCGCTAAAGTGGTAATTACTTCAGACGAAGGTCGCCGTGCTGGCAACTGCGTACCACTTAAAGCAAATGTTGATGAAGCGGTATCACAAGACTCAGTAACCACAGTTGAGCACGTTATTGTTCATCAGCTAACGGGTGGTGAAGTTGAGTGGAATAGTCATGATGTTTGGTGGCATGAGCTTGTCGCTGACTTACCAGCCGAGTGCGAACCAGAGCCAATGAATGCAGAAGATCCGCTTTTCATTCTTTATACTTCAGGTTCAACGGGTCAACCAAAAGGTGTGGTTCATACTACCGGTGGTTACCTTGTTTATGCATCAATGACACATGAATATGTGTTTGATCTTAAAGAAGACGATATTTTCTGGTGTAGTGCCGATGTGGGCTGGATCACTGGTCACAGCTACATTGCTTATGGCCCATTAGTGAATGGCTGCACGCAAGTCGTATTTGAAGGTGTACCAACTTACCCAACAGCGGGCCGTATGGGTGAAGTAATTGATAAGCACAACGTGACTATTCTTTACACAGCACCAACTGCTATTCGTGCTCTAATGGCGAAAGGCGATGAGCCAACAGCGACTTCAACTCGTAAAAGTCTTCGTGTTATGGGTTCTGTAGGTGAGCCAATTAACCCAGAAGCGTGGGCATGGTATTACGAACATATTGGTAACGAAAACTGCCCAATCGTAGATACTTGGTGGCAAACAGAGACTGGCGGCATCATGATCACACCATTACCAGGTGCGACAGATATGAAGCCAGGCTCAGCAACACGTCCATTCTTTGGTATTGCACCAGCACTATTTGATGCTGAGGGTAATACACTAGAAGGTGCGGTTGACGGTAACCTTGTTATTTTAGATAGCTGGCCATCACAAGCACGAACAGTTTATGGCGACCATGAACGCTTTGAACAAACCTATTTCTCAGCATACCCAGGCGTGTACTTCACAGGTGATGGTTGTCGTCGTGATGAAGATGGCTACTACTGGATCACAGGCCGTGTAGATGACGTACTTAACGTATCAGGTCACCGCCTAGGTACTGCAGAAATCGAAAGTGCATTGGTTGCTCACGAAGCAGTAGCAGAAGCTGCAGTCGTAGGTTACCCACATGATATTAAAGGTCAGGGCATCTATGTTTACATCACTCCAAATGAGGGGATTGTAGTAAGCGATGAACTAACAAAAGAGGTACGTAACTGGGTTCGTAAAGAATTAAGCCCAATTGCTTCACCAGATATGATCCAATGGTCTCCAGGTTTACCGAAAACTCGTTCTGGTAAGATCATGCGTCGAATTTTACGTAAAATTGCGGCAAATGAGCACCAACAGCTTGGAGATACTTCTACACTAGCCGATCCGAGCGTTGTTGATGAGCTAATCGAAAACCGATTAAATCGTTAAAATCGCGTTAAAAACTTGATTAGAAGTTGATTCTAAACGTAGTATATCGGCTGTCACTTAGAAATAGGTGTCAGCCGAATTTATTAGGAGTGAACCATGAGTCAGTTTTTAATAGCGGACGATCATCCGTTATTTCGTGAAGCGCTGAAAGGGGCATTGAGTGCTAAGTTCGCTGATTTAGAAGTGTTTGAATCGGAAAACTTTGATACCACCTTGCAGGTGCTGAGCGAACAAGAAGATCTTGATATCTTACTACTAGACCTTCACATGCCAGGCAATGGCGATTTATACGGCCTTATTCGCATTCGCGAAGACTATCCAAGCTTACCAATAGCTGTTGTTTCTGGCAGCGAAGACATCAATGTAGTTTCTAAAGTAATGGGTTATGGTGCGATGGGATTTATTCCTAAATCATCTTCATCAGATGATATTGCGCTGGCAATTAACCACATTCTTGAAGGCGATGTTTGGCTTCCACTTGAACTCAAAGATAAAGTGGCTGCCGTAGATGGCGAAGACAAGGAAATTGCAGCGCAAGTGGCTTCACTGACGCCGCAGCAATACAAGGTGTTGCAATACTTGCACGAAGGCTTGCTAAACAAACAGATTGCTTACGAGTTACATATTTCTGAAGCAACAGTCAAAGCACACATTACAGCAATTTTTAGAAAGCTAGGTGTGTATAACCGTACTCAAGCGGTATTAATTGCCTCTAAGTTACAATTAGAGCCTATTGAGTCGGCATAACAAACGATAATAAAAACAATAAAGAGGCCACTCAGCCTCTTCATTTTATTGCCTAAGCGAACACCACGGTTCGATTTCCATTGATAAACAGTTTATGTTCAGATGCGAGTTGCAACGCTTTGCAGAACACTGTTTTCTCTACATCTTTACCCATTTTTGCCATCATCTCTGCGGTATCAGCATGACTGACATGCGTCACATCTTGTAAAATAATTGGCCCTTCATCGAGCTCATTATTAACAAAGTGAGCGGTCGCACCAATAATTTTTACACCGCGCTCAAATGCCTGATGGTAAGGCTTCGCACCAATAAAGGCAGGCAAAAATGAATGGTGAATATTAATAATCTTACCTTCAAAGCGCGCCACAAATTCAGGGCTTAAAATACGCATATATTTAGCAAGGCCGATGATATCAGGCTGATAGCTGGCTATTAAATCACCGACTTGTTGATCATGCTCTGCACGGCTTAAACCTTCGTGCGATACCACATGAAATGGTACACCAAAGCCTGCAGCCAGTGGCGCTAAGTCGGCGTAGTTGGCAATCACTGCCAGTACTTCGATGTTTAAGGCTTTTTCGAATTGCTTTAGTAATACCCCACCTAAACAGTGCGCTTCTTTAGTTGCAAGCAATACCACTTTCGTTTTTTCGCTGCTGTGCAGGGCAAGCTCTGCGCCATCAGGAAGTAGCTCAGCAAGGCTAGGTAAAAAGTCATCTGAAATAACGCCGCTTAACTCTGTACGCATAAAAAAGCGTTTAGCGTCTTTATCTACAAATTCGTTATTACGTGTAATGTTTAAATTATGCTGATGACAAAGGCCGGTGATCTTGGCAATTAGACCAACATCATCATCGCATTGTGTGGTTAAAATCGTGTTCATAGTCCTCATTCTAATCCCGTTTGTGTGAACACCATTATTTGCTAATTTTTTTGTGCTGCATAGCGCAAATTTAACTATCTAATAATTTATCTGATTTGATTGCATAAGCGCCTAAAATGTAATCATTATTTACTTTTCGTGTAAAAGTAAGCTGCTTTCACTATAAATGTGATTTTCTGTCCATAATTATGATTAACTAAGTGCTTTTCTACATCATTTTCTACACTTTTTAACCTTATCGTAAGTAACTGTAATTGAAGGTAATAGTTTGTAAAACATAGAATTTTTTCGCACTATTCGAGTCAGAATGGGGTATTACAAACAATAAGGAAAAAATTCCATGAAAAGCACTCTGCTTAAAACAATTGTTGCCTCAAGTTTGCTTTCGGTACTGGCTGCCTGTTCAAGCGATGACAGCAGCAGTAGCAACAGTGGCTATGTGCAACTGTACAATGGCTCTTACAACAGCCCATACACACGTTTATTTGTTGATGACACTGAACGTTCGGGCGCAGATTTTGGTGATGTATCAACTCGTCATAACTACAGTTCGGGGGAGTATGAACTCAGTTTTGAATATGTTGATGCCAATGATAGCTATATCACCATCGATGAAGAAACCATCAAAATTAAAAATGATCAAACTCAGTTGCTAGTAATGAATGGTGATTTTGCTGAACCAATTTTTACTGAGCTCAGTGTGCCGACGTCAAGCGATGAAGATGAATTCAATGTTGGCTTTTCTACAATGACAAAGATTACGGGCCTCGTATGATGACCATTGAAGAAAACCTAACTCCAAGCAGCTACAGCCACGCAGTTACTGTGGTTAACTTAATTGATAGTTATGCAGGGCAAGAGATTGACGAAGTTGATGTGTACTTCACCCTCAATGGTGAAACGGTTGAAGATACTAGCAATGTTGTAGAAGGGTTAGATCAATACGACCAACAAGAGCAGGTGGTTGATAACGAAGTTTATACAACTTATGTGGTGTTTGAAGATAACGGTCAACAGATTGTGTTATTACAACAAAGCGATATGGATTTTACTGAAGAAGGTAACTATATCTTGGTGATTGAACACGATGAAACCACAGACTCAGGTTTTAAAATGACCTTAGAGCGTACGGTGACTGAACAGTCTTAACCGGCTAAAACGCAATATCGTTGTTTATTTACTCTTGCTAAGTGTTTATTGTATAAACAATTAAGGCTTTTTGCTTTTTTGTTTAAAGCGTACACAAGGAGAGGATATGGACGGCGGTATTGCGTTACTAATATTACTAGCACTAGTTGTTGTAGGTGGCTCAATTGCGGGTATTTTTGCCTTTTTTCAACTCTCTAGTTTAAAGCGAGAGGTAGCTGCTCTTCGAGTCAAACTTAACGCGACATATACCCAACATCCACAAACAAATACTGCAAACCAGTTTGATAATTCAAACGAAGATCTGACTGACACAGCAAAATTTGAACCAGAGCCTGTAATCATTAGTAAGCCGATTGAGGCTATCCCTAAAAAGCCCGAGCAAACAAAACCCAAGCCTGCGACTTTAAATCCGCTAGTAAGCCAACTCGTTACACAAATCAAAGCCAATTGGTTAACTTGGGTAGGAGCGGTTGCACTTGCCTTTGGCGGTATCTTTTTAGCCCGCTATTCACTGGAGGCAGGGTTATTATCTGAAACCATGCGACTCACGCTTGGCGCTATTTTTGGTTTGAGCTTAATTGTTGCGGCTGAGGTTTTACATCGTAAAGGTATTATCTTTGATGGGTTTAGCAACTATATTCCCGCGGCGCTGGCAAGTGGCGGCTTTATTAGTTGTTTTGCATTGACTTTGCTGGCCTACAGCCATTATGGCTTACTGCAAGCTTTACCTGCATTTAGCATTTTAACCTTAGTTTCTGTAGCAGCAAGCTGGATGGCTCTACGTTTTGGTCCTGTGCTAGCAGTCATTGGCATTATTGGCGCCTACAGCGTGCCGGTTTGGGTTAATACCGGGAGCAATGACTTTATAGCACTGCTAACTTATGTTGCGTTTGTTAGTGTATCGGCTTCGCTAGTCGCGCATTACGTAAAACGGCATTGGTTGTGGTATCTGTTATGGACGGGTCATTTAGGCTGGTATTACCTAGTTGCAATGAGTGCAGCTAAAAACCTGCATTGGTTTATTAATCTTTATGCTCTATTTAGCATCGTATTGTTAATTGCGATTCCGCGCCTAGGGCTGAGTATTAAACAAATAGAATACCGTCCACATCGCTTTAAAACACTACTTAAGCAACTGCCCGACAACCCTCTGTTGATAGCTGTTGTCGTGCCACTTTATCTTTTACTCATGAGCAGTAACCAACTGCTTACTTGGCAGCTTAGTATGTTGTCGTTAGTGGCTTTACTGCTTCTTTTGGTATTAAAAAACAGTGCATGGGATCACTGGCTGATACTAGCTGTTGTGAGTGTAATGTGTTTGCTCACAGGGCAATACAATGCTGTTGATTACTCTGAGCAACTTTTTGTATTTCGGCAAAATTACGGAGCAGGGCTGTTTTTTATTGCTTTGTTTGCGGGTTATGGGTTTTTGTTTGGTCGTAAATACCCCAAACGCTTAGGTTTTGCTCTAACCGCTTCACTTTCAAGTTTTGTGATTATTAGTTGCTTATATGTCATCACTCCCGATCATGCCTTGATGACGGCGTATCCGGTTTGGTGCTTTGTATTACTGGCACTGTCTGCTGGGTTATTTAAGTTATCACTTAATAGCACAAATCCAATGCGGGTATTTATTTACTGGCTTGGCGGTAATGCCAATATTAGCTTAGCGCTAACCATGCTCCTTGAAGGCAGCAGCTTGACCTTAGCGCTTGCTGTGCAGGTGTTGTTGATCAGTTTTTATGTCAATAAACAGTCACTCAGCATACCTACTTGGCCGCTTAAGGGCTTAGTTGGCGCTTTACTAGTTAGGTTAAGCTTTGCACCTTGGTCAGCTGATTACAGTGGTGCGTTGCTGCTCGGTGTGCACTGGAGTTTGGTTGTATACCCAGTATGCGCTTGCTTATTTTACTTTGCAGCGAGGCACTGGCAGCAGCAATCTGTTCGGGTGTGGCTAGAAGGTGCAACGCTTCATTGTATTGCTTTATTTATTACCACAGAGACGAGCTATCAGTTGGTGGGGCACTACCCAGACTTTGAGAACTTGTCTGTGTATGAGCATATTTTATTAACCTGTAACTGGGGTATATTAGGTTGTGTTTATTTACTGCGTTCACGCTTTACTGCGCAATTGGCAAAACTCTATCAAGTAGCAGGTTTTGCGTTATTAACACTGAGTGGCTTACTAATACAGAAAAGCTTTACTGCTGTAAATCCGTTTTTTGAGCCGATAAATATAGGCAGTTGGCCGATTATTAACTGGTTACTATTACTTTGGTTAGTCCCCGCCTGTATTGCAATTTGGGCAAGCCAACTGACTCAATCTCAGCACTATTTACAAAAGCTGTTTACAGCACTTGCAGGTGTGATGAGTGTTTTATATATCAATGCGGAAATTCGCCATAACTGGCAAGGTGAGTTTATAAATATTGCTTTGCCAACCTCAGATGCCGAGCTTTACAGTTATTCTTTAGTTTGGCTTGTTATCGGTGCCTTGGTGGTTGTGGTGGGGCAGTTAAGAACCATTACGGTATTACAAAAGCTCGGCCTTGGCTTATTGGCGCTGGTGGTGTTAAAAGTGTTCTTGATTGATATGGCAAACTTAACCGGGTTGCTGCGGGCTATTTCGTTTATCGGCTTAGGCTTGTCGTTAGTGGCGCTTAGTTGGTTGTTCCAAAAATTTAAGGCAAAGCCTACTGCTTTGCCTTAAATCGGTGTTGTTAAATACGTTGGTTAAGCACTATTGTTAAGTACTGTGATTAAGCAGTGCTTTGAGTTTTGCAGGCTTAACGGGTTTACTAAGGTAATGAATTTGTTCTTCTTTGGTTTGCTGTTTTAGGGCTTCATCACGCACCGCTGTGATTAAAATGGCAGGCACTGGACTTTGCCAAATTTCTCTTAGGGTTTTAATAAGGGTTATGCCATCGCAATCATGACCCAGCTGGTAATCCATTAAGATCACATCGGGCGCTCGGTGCTCTTTGGCATAGGCCATCACGGTTTCAACTTGATCAAAGAGCTGATAATTTGCCTGCCACTTTTGCAATAGGCTTGCCATGGCATTAAGGTTTTCAGGGTCATCATCCACTGCAATAATGTTCATCGCACTGCGGTTCTCAACCCCTTTTTTAGGCGTATCTTTTTGTTGAATAAATTGGCTTTCACCATAAGGTACTTCAATACTAAAGCGGCTACCTTTGCCAGGCGTTGAACTGACATCTAAACGTAAAGAGAGTAAGTCGGCCATTCGTTTTACAACACCTAAGCCAAGGCCAACCCCTTTGTTATCTCCCGCTTCAATACGGTAAAAGTCATTGAAGATTTTCGCTTGCTCTACTTCTGTAATGCCGGGGCCTGTGTCCCATACTTCAATCCGTAAATGATGTTTTCGTTTGCGACAAGCAATTAAAACTCGGCCACTATCGGTGTATTTAACCGCATTTGACACCAAGTTTTGAATAATTCGTCGTAAATAAGTGATATCACTGTGAACGATAACTCCCTTTGAACGTACCGTCAGTTTTAAGCCTTTTTCGCTCGACATAATGGCGTATTCATTTTTCAGCGGAGCAAGTATATCATCAATACTAAAGTGACGCGGAGTAGGGGTCATTGCTCCTTGTTCGAGCTTGGCAATTTCTAACAGCGCCGACATCAAATGCACCGTTGAATCTAAGCTTGCACCCAGCTTTTCAAAGTTATTTAAGTTGTTGCTCGAAAGGGTTTTATCATCAATAGCTGCAAGATATAGGCGCGCCGCATTCAGCGGTTGTAAAATATCGTGGCTAGCCAAGGCTAAAAATCGCGTTTTACTGTCATTAGCTTGCTCAGCCTCTTTTTTGGCTAAAGTAAGTGCTTGCTCAGTTTGTACTCGGCTATCGATTTGTGCTTGTAAATCTTTATTGATAGTACGGATTTCTTGAGTACGCGCTTCAATACGGTTTTCAAGATCCATATTTACTTCTTCAAGCGCATTTTGCGTTTCGATATGCGTGGTAATATCAGAGAAACTTGTCACAAAGCCGCCATCAGGCAGTGGGTTACCAATCATTTCGAACACTTGGCCATTACGGCGGTGACGAATAAAGTGATGGGGCGTGCCGTTTTTAAGATGCTGCACGCGCTTTTCTACATGGCGTTCAACTTCACCGGGGCCACATTCACCGCGCTCGGCATTGTATCTAAGCACATCTTCAATTGGTTGGCCTACTTCGAGAAAGTCATCTGGGTAAGCAAACATTTCTGCGTAGCGCTTATTCCACGCCACTAAATTAAGTTCTTTATCAACAACCGAAATACCATGGCTGAGGTTTTCGAGAGAGGTAAATAATAAGTTTTGATTAAATTGCAGGGCTTGTGTGGTTTCATCAAAAAAGTTAACCACTTCTTCAAAGGCCATACGTTTACCAGAAGCAACCGTGTGGATCAGCGCTTGTGCTGAAGAGGCGCCAAGTACACCGGTTAAGGCGCGCTCACAATAAGCAATAAACTCAGGTTCTGGGTGCGCGTTGTTGTCATCTAAGTTATGCGACAACGCAAAGTGAGCCAGCACTTGCTGCGAGCGCTGCACACCTAAGAAGGTTTGTAGCAGTACTTTAAAGTCGTAAACAGTGGCTTTTACGTTTTTGTTTAAACGTCTGGCGAATACCGCTTGCTCTTTTGGATTAACAAAAGCAGCTGCTTGAATTTTATCAATTAAACGCTCATCTGCACCGAGCGAAAAACTTATGTAACAGCCAATATTGGCAAATAAGGCGATTAGGGTGCCACGAGTAATAAGTGTTTGTTGCAGCTCTGCGTTTAATGTATTGCCTGCATCTAAAATAGGCAGCATTAAGAACAAAACCCAGCAAATAAAGCCTGCTAATAACCCAGCATAAACACCATAAGCATGGCCTTTTCGCCAGTATAAGCCGCCAACAATAGCTGGGAGTAATTGCGATACCAAAGAAAAGGCCACTAAACCCATACTAGCCAGCGCTTTACCATGGCCAAACCATTGCTGGTAGAAATACGACAAAATCAAAATGCCAGCAATTGTGAAGCGTCTCACTAACAGGATTTGCGACTTATAGCTGCTAGTAATGAGGTTACGTTTAAACTTACGACGCAGCATTAACGGCAACACTACATCGTTTGAAATCATGGTACTGAGCGTGAGTGTGGCTACAACAATCATCGCCGTAGCCGCTGATAGACCGCCGATAAATACAAAGGTCGTTAAAAAGGCGTTTTCGTGCATCAGCGGTAGGGCTAATACAAAACTATCTGGTGAGAAGCCACTGCCAATGCCTGGGTGAATAGCTGCCGTTGCAATAGGGAAAATCATTGCAGCAGTTAGTAACAAATACAGGGGGAATGCCCAGCGGGCTGTATAAAGGTGGCGTTTATCTTGGTTATCGACCACAGTTACGTGGAATTGCCTTGGCAAACAGATAATCGCCGCTGCGGCCATTAATGACTGACCGATAAAGTTAAAGCTAAAAAAGTCGAAGTTCTGCCAATGTTGCCAAATTGAGCCCGTTAGCTGCTCGGTCTGCACCGTAGTTAAATTAAATAATGTGTATAAAGCAAGCCCAGCAACGGCCACCAAAGCTAATAACTTAATCATAGATTCAAAGGCGACAGCGAGCATTAGCCCTGAGCGATATTCGGTTACATCGACTTTACGAGTACCAAAGAATATCGCAAACATCGCCATAATGAGTGTTGCCGAAAGGGCCAGCACAGAGCCAGAAATACGATCGTCGTTTTGCAGCAGTAAGAAGCTGCTACTCAGTGCTTTTAATTGCAGAGCGATATACGGAATCGTCGCCAATAAAGCGATAATTGTCACCATAATGGCGGTGGTTTGCCGTTTACCATAGCGAGCTGAAATAAAGTCGGCGATGGTCGTAATATTTTGTTTTTTACTGACCAGTACTAATTTGCGTAAAAACCCTTGGCCAAAGAAAAAAAGCAACGCAGGGCCGATTAAAATAGGTAAGTAATTCCAACTGCTGGTGGCTGCTGTACCAACTGAACCGTAGTAGGTCCAAGACGTACAGTAAATCCCTAATGAAAAAGAATAAACAAATGGGTGGTGACTAATTCTTTTAGCAAGAGGAGTGGTTTTGTCTCCCCAATTTGCCAACCAAAACAACACGCCAATATAGGCGAGTGCAACAAATAAAAGCGCAGCTGTCATGTTTAAATTCAGTAATTATTGTAATAACACTACCTTACCAGAATTATGCGCGATTTCGATGGCAAGATTTTTTGTAATAATAATTATTGAAATGCAAGTTATTGAAAATTAATGAATAGTACTGTTTTATGTATCTTTATTAGACTAATGTCGCAGATCATTCGTTTTTACTATTTTCGCTATTTCGCAAATTTATCTTTATAGGTTAAGTTGTTGTTAACTATTGTTTTTTACCATCCATTAACAAATGGTGTTTTGCAGTTTACGTAAACGTAAACTAGCTGTTACGACTATGGTCTCAATTCCATAAATCAGAACCCTTGCTAACTTAGTTAATGACAACTAATACCACTCATTACTTTCTTGTAATGCATAAGGGGATAAAAAATGGCTTTTAAAGATGAAGAACAAGCAAAAGCTTATTGGGCGGAAAACCTCGCACTGCTATTTAAATTATTAGCAATTTGGTTTGTCGTGTCATTTGGCTTCGGCATTTTACTGGTAGACGTACTTAACGAGATACGTTTCTTTGGGTTTAAACTCGGCTTCTGGTTCTCCCAGCAAGGCGCTATTTACACCTTTGTTGCTTTGATTTTTGTTTACGTTTTCAAAATGAATACGTTAGATAAAAAATATGGCGTAGACGAATAGGAGCTAAGCAATGGATGTTCAAACACTCACATTTATTATCGTCGGTTTAAGCTTCGCGCTTTATATCGGCATCGCAATCTGGGCTCGTGCTGGGTCAACAAATGAGTTCTACGTTGCAGGGGGCGGTGTACCGCCGCTAGCAAATGGTATGGCAACTGCTGCTGACTGGATGAGTGCGGCATCGTTTATCTCAATGGCGGGTATTATCTCGTTTGCGGGCTATGACGGTGGTGTATATCTAATGGGTTGGACAGGTGGTTATGTACTACTTGCACTTTGTTTAGCTCCTTATCTACGTAAGTTTGGTAAGTTCACGGTGCCAGATTTCATCGGTGACCGTTATTACTCACAAGCTGCACGTGTTGTTGCAATTTTATGTGCCATCTTTATCTGTTTCACATACATCGCAGGTCAAATGCGTGGTGTGGGCGTAGTTTTCTCTCGCTTCTTAGAAGTAGATATTGAGACCGGTGTTTACATTGGTATGGTGATTGTATTCTTCTACGCTGTATTAGGCGGTATGAAGGGGATTACATATACGCAAGTCGCTCAGTACTGTGTACTAGTATTTGCTTACCTTGTTCCAGCAATCTTCATTTCAATGATGATGACAGGTCACTTCTTCCCACAAACAGGTTTTGGTGCAACGCTTAGCGATGGCTCAGGACAGTTTGTACTCGATAAATTAGATGGGCTCAGTACTGAGCTTGGCTTTGCGCAGTACACCGAAGGCTCGAAGAGCATGATTGATGTATTCGCAATCACAGGCGCGCTAATGGTTGGTACTGCAGGTTTACCGCACGTAATCGTTCGTTTCTTCACTGTTCCACGTGTTAAAGACACGCGTATCTCAGCTGCATGGACACTTGTTTTCATTGCAGTTGTTTATACAACAGCACCTGCTGTAGCGTCATTCGCTCGTGTAAACATGATTGATACAATTAACGGTAAAGATGGTAGCGGTACAGAGTACGCAGAAGCACCAGCTTGGGTTAAAAACTGGGAAAGAACAGGCCTAATCACCTTTAACGATAAAAATGGTGACGGCAAAATGTTCTACTCAGCAGGTAAGATTGATGATCCAAACAGCGCAAACGAAGTTAAAGTTGACCGCGACATCATGGTACTTGCAAACCCTGAGATTGCAGACTTACCAGCATGGGTGATTGCATTAGTAGCAGCAGGTGGTATCGCAGCAGCGCTATCAACAACAGCAGGCTTACTATTGGTGATCTCGACCTCGGTATCGCATGACTTATTAAAACGCACCTTAAAACCAGATATAAGTGACAAACAAGAGCTACTAGCAGCGCGCCTAGCTGCGATGATAGCGATTGTAATTTCAGCTTACTTTGGTATTAACCCGCCAGGGTTCGTGGCCTCGGTTGTTGCCTTTGCCTTCGGCTTAGCAGCGGCGAGCTTCTTCCCAGCCATCATTATGGGTATCTTCTCTAAGAAGATGAATAAAGAAGGTGCGATTGCTGGTATGGTGACAGGTATTACATTCACAGCGGCTTATATTATCTACTTCAAGTTCGTAAGCCCTGAATTGAATACACCTGCAAACTGGTTATTTGGTATTTCACCTGAGGGTATTGGTCTGGTTGGTATGATTGTTAACTTTGTGGTTGCAGCTATCGTACTTAAACTAACGGCTGAAACACCAGTTGAAATCCAAGAAATGGTTGAAGGTATCCGTAATCCTAAAGGTTCGAGCGCAGCACACGCGCACTAATAAAACCATTTTATAAGAACACACTCTTGAAGTTCAAAAGCCCGACTTAAGTCGGGCTTTTTATTTATTTCAAACAGGGGTAGTGTAGATATTGTCTCTATTTTATAGCGAGAATGACCATGAATACCGAGCAACAGGAAGTCGCCCAATTTGTGATGCAACAAACGCCATTTAATCAGCTTGATGGCGTTGCCAGTGAGTATTTTGTAAACCATCTCGATATTATTTATCTGACCCGTGAGAATCAAAATCAGTGGTTAAGTTCAGATAATCTCAGATTATTTTTAATTCGCTCTGGCGATTATGATTTAGTCGACCCAAAAGGCGATGTGATTACTAAGTTATCGAGTGGCGATTACTTTGGTTTTCCTTCACTGTTAACTGGCGAAGCGATTCAAAATAGCATTTCAGTGCAAAAGGAAGGCATTGTTTACATGCTAAACCAAGCGGCATTTGATTACTTACGCCGTGAGTATAAAGTGTTTGAGCAATACTTTGTTCGCGCCCACAAAAACCGTTTATTGTCTTCTCATTATAAAAGTCAAAACGATAGTTGGTCGGAGAAGAAAATTTGCGAATTGATGAATCGCAAAGCCGTCACCTTGGCGCCAGATGCAAGTATTCGTCAAACCGCTAAAAAAATGAAACAACAGGGTGTTTCGTCGATTATGCTAACTGAACATGATCGCCTCGTTGGGGTTGTCACCGACAGAGACTTGCGCAATCGCGTATTGGCCGATGAGGTTGACCCTCAAGAGTCAGTAAGTAGCATCATGACGTGTAAACCCAAGTTTATTTTTGAAAATAACCGCGTGTTTTCGGCGCTACACTTAATGCTTAAGCACAATATTCACCATTTACCTGTGCTTGATGAACATCACAAACCGCTTGGTATGCTCACCAGTACTGATTTACTGCGTCAGCAAAAAAGCGACCCAGTACAATTAATTGGGCGAATTTATAAAGCGCATAGCGTGGTTGACTTAAAACGTTATTCGCAAGAGATACCCGGTTTATTAAAAGGCTTTTCGAACAATATTGATGACATCTCCTTGATTGGTAAATTATTAAGTGGTTTAACCGATGCACTGACTTCGCGTTTGATCCGTTTATTTCAAGAAGATAATGGCGCGGCACCAACCAGCTTTAGTTTTATTTGTTTTGGTTCACAAGCAAGGGAAGAACAAACGCTGCACTCAGACCAAGATAATGGCCTGTTGCTACCTGATGATTTAACAGAAGAACAACAAGATTACTTTAAACGCATGGGCGAGTATGTCTGTGAGCATTTAATTGAGTGCGGTATAAAACGTTGCCCTGGCAATATTATGGCGAGCAATGCAGCGTGTCGAATGGGCATTAACGATTGGATAGAAAAGTTTCATAAGTGGATCACCTCACCGACACCAGAGGCGATGCTCAATTGTAAGATATTTTTTGATCTACGCTTCATTGAAGGCTCAACCATCTTATATGCGCGCTTTTGTGAGCAGCTAAAGCGCATTTCTAAAAATGACTTATTCTATGCAGCTATGGCCAGCGACATTAAAAATACGCCAGTGCCCATTGGTTTGTTTAATCAATTTAAATTAGAAACTGACGAAAAACAGCATAAGTACCTAGATTTAAAAAAACGCGGTGTGGTGATCATCAACGACATAGTACGTTTATATTCGCTTAAAGCGGGTATTCAGCGTGCTAATACGCAAGAGCGTATTGATGCGTTAATGAAATTTTCGCTACTCAATAAAGATGACTTATATAACCTAAAAGACTGTTGGCGCTTTTTAACCCAGCTTCGTTTAGGCACGCAAATTAACGAAGAGGGATTGCCTAGCAACTGTATTAACCCAAATGCGTTGAATTCATTAGAGCGACATCAATTAAAAGAAGCATTTTATTTGGTTAAACAGGCACAGCAAGCGGCCGCCTTTAAGTTTGCTCGTGGTAGTTTATAGGAGGCGTTATGGTTAAACGCTGGTTAAATCGGTATTTAGCGCGCAAGCAACTTTTGGCAGCCGATGCCTATAAAGAGCGCTACGTAGTGATAGACATGGAATTAACGGGCCTTGACCCTCGCCAGCACGAAATTGTCTCGGTGGCGTGGGTAATGATAGAAGATCAATGCATTAAGCTCAGCGGTGCGCAGCACTTAATAAATAAAGACGTGCAAAGCTTAGAACAAAGCCCGATTTACCACGGTATTGCAAAACAAGACATAGATACAGGTGAAAGCCTCGAAAGCATTCTTGGCAAGCTGCATCAGCATTTTGGTGAGTGCATTTTAGTGTTTCATAATGCGGCACTTGATTGGGGGTTTTTAAAACAGGCTTGCAGAACGCTTGGCTTAGATGCAAAAGCGCGTTTAATTCTTGATACCTTTGTTATTGAAAAAAAACGCCTGCACCAGCAAGGCCACGAAATTGGCCACGATGATTTAACACTTAGCGAATGCCGTAAACGCTACAACTTACCGCATTACAGCTCGCACCATGCCCTTACTGATGCCATGGCAACGGCCGAATTATTCTTAGCACAGTGTCATCAAATTAGTCGTGGTAAGGCATTGAAAGTAGGGGAGCTAGTGTGAATCAGTTAGAATTAAAAGTGCCCCCAGTTTTGCTGCTGCTGATCATTGCGTTGATGATGTGGGGCATAGCAGACTTGTTTACGAGTTTTAGCTTCTCGTTTTTCGCATCATCTTTTGTAGCACTACTCATTGCATTTTTAGGTGTGGTGTTTGCTTTATTAGGGGTTTATCAATTTCGTAAACAAGGTACGACCGTTGACCCTCGAATTCCAGAAAAGTCGGCGAGTCTTGTTACAAGTGGTGTTTATCAAATTAGCCGTAACCCAATGTATGTTGGTATGTTATTAATGCTAATCGGTTGGGGTATTTATCTTGGTAATGTTACGATTTTTATAATGCTGCCGGTATTTATTCTCTATATGAATCGATTTCAAATTATGCCAGAAGAAACGTTTATGGCAGAGAAGTTTGGGTCAGCATACCAGCAATACCAAAAATCTGTTCGTCGCTGGCTATAAAGGAATAAAGAGAGGCAGAAGTTGCTATGGCAATTGCATTAACTTTGCTCTCATATAAAAAAGTGAAAGGTCGATTACCAAAATTGAGCCATCTAGGGTTGTTAAAGTAGTTTTATTTACCTTGCCCTCTTATAAAAATGTGTAAGGTCGATTACCAAAACTGCGCCATCTAAAACATGCTAAGCAACTTTTATTTCACCTGACCTCTTATAATAATGTGTAAGGTCGATTACCAAAACTGCGCCATCTAATACATGCTAAGCAATTTTTATTTTTGCTGACCTCTTATAAAAACTTCAAAGGTTGATTACCAAAATTGAGCCATCTAGGGTTGTTAAAGTAGTTTTATTTACCTTGCCCTCTTATAAAAACTCTTCAGGTCGATTACAATACCGCCATCTAAAAGGCAGCTGCCTTTATCTGCAAGCAAATAGAGTGGATTTTCTTCTTCATGGCAATCAAACTTGCAATTAATGGTTTTGGTCGAATCGGGCGCAACATCGTCCGAGCTCTGTATGAATCAGGGCTTGAAGATCAAATCAAAATTGTCGCTATTAACGAATTAGCCGACCCTAAGGGCATTGCCCATCTCCTTAAATACGATACATCTCACGGCCGCTTTTCATTTCCAGTTAATCTTGGCGAAGATACTTTAACGGTTGCAAACGACTCTATAGCCTTATTTGCAGAAGAAAACCCTGCAGAACTACCTTGGCAAACTCTTGATGTTGATGTAGTTCTTGAATGTACAGGGGTGTATCACTCACGTGAACATGCAGAACTACACTTAGCTGCTGGTGCAAAAAAAGTATTGTTTTCACAGCCTGCAGATGCTGATGTTGATGCCACAATTGTGTATGGTATTAACGATGATGAGCTAAAAGCTGAACATACGATTGTTTCAAACGGTTCATGTACCACAAACTGTATTGTGCCAGTAATTAAAGTGCTGGATGACGCATTTTCGATTGAATCTGGGGCTATTACAACGATTCATGCCTCGATGCATGATCAGCAAGTGATTGATGCGTATCATCATGATTTACGTCGTACTCGCGCTGCAAGCCAGTCTATTATTCCGGTAGATACAAAGCTTGCTCGTGGTATTGAGCGTATTTTGCCTAAGTTTCATAGTCGCTTCGAAGCCATTGCTGTTAGGGTACCAACGATCAATGTGACGGCGATGGATTTAAGTGTAACAGTGAATACCGATGTGAATTTAGCGACTGTCAATCAGGCACTTAAGTTAGCTGCAAAAGACCGCCTTGACGGTATTTTAAGCTACACAGAAGAGCCATTGGTATCGGTAGATTTTAATCATGACCCACATTCTTGTATCATAGATGGCACTCAGACACGTGTTAGTCATAAACGACTGATAAAGTTGTTAGTGTGGTGCGATAATGAGTGGGGCTTTGCGAATCGTATGCTCGACACTGCGCGTGCGATGATGGCTGTAAGCCAATAATTTATAAATATAATATTAGTATCGTTAACTAAGGAGAAGTCCATGTCGGTCATTAAAATGGCAGATTTAGATTTAAACGGCAAACGCGTGTTAATTCGTGAAGATTTAAATGTGCCTGTAAAAGAAGGTAAAGTGACCTCTGATGCGCGTATTCGTGCAGCATTACCAACTATCAAATTAGCGTTAGAAAAAGGCGCTAAAGTAATGGTGATGTCACACCTTGGCCGCCCTATGGAAGGGGAATATGAAGAAGCGTTCTCACTTGCCCCTGTGGTTAATTATTTAAATGATGCCCTTGAGCAAACAGTTCGTCTTGAAAAAGACTACCTAGAAGGCGTAGACGTTGCTGATAACGAAGTGGTTGTTTTCGAAAACGTGCGTTTTAACGCTGGCGAAAAGAAAAACGACGAAGCACTGTCTAAAAAACTAGCTGCATTATGTGATGTTTACGTAATGGACGCATTTGGTACGGCTCACCGAGCACAAGCATCGACTCACGGTGTAGGTTTATTTGCTGATGTTGCATGTGCAGGTCCACTACTTGCGGCAGAGCTAGACGCACTAGGTAAAGCGCTTGATAACCCAGCTCGTCCTTTGGTTGCTATCGTTGGTGGCTCTAAAGTATCGACTAAGTTAACTGTACTTGATTCACTTTCTAAAGTGGTTGATCAACTTGTAACGGGTGGTGGTATCGCTAATACCTTCATCGCAGCGGCAGGTCACCCAGTAGGTAAATCTTTATTTGAAGCTGATTTAATTGATGAAGCAAACAAATTAAGTGCTGCGGCAAAAGCTAATAACGGTGAAATCCCGGTACCAACTGATGTTGTTGTAGGTAATGAGTTCTCAGAATCTGCAGTGGCAACATTAAAAGATGTGAATGAAGTAACAGACGAAGACATGATCTTCGATATTGGTCCTGATACAGCAAACCAATTAGCAAAAATCATTGCTAATGCGGGCACTGTTGTATGGAATGGTCCAGTTGGTGTATTTGAATTTGACCAATTTGGTAATGGCACACGTGCTATTGCTGATGCGATTGCTAACTCAAGTGCATTCTCGATTGCTGGTGGCGGTGATACGCTTGCAGCGATTGATAAATACGGCATTGCCGATAAAGTTTCTTACATTTCAACCGGTGGTGGTGCTTTCCTTGAATTTTTAGAAGGGAAAAAATTACCAGCAGTTGCTATGCTTGAAGAACGTGCTAAGTAATTAGTGCGTATGCCAGCGTAGTTATTAGGTAATTACGCTGGTTTAGCTGTTAATAAAATACCTCTCACCCTCGTTTTATTTACAGCTGTTACGGTAGGCGCGAGCTTTTCGTGATGCAGTGATGCATCAAAAAAATAACTTATCCGTTCAAACTAGATAGTAGGAAACTACTGTCGATACAATTTGGAGAATACCAAATGGCTTTAATCAGTATGCGACAACTTCTTGATCATGCAGCTGAAAATGGTTACGGCGTACCTGCGTTTAACGTTAATAACCAAGAGCAAATGCGTGCAATTATGGAAGCGGCTGACAAAACAAACAGCCCGGTAATTGTACAAGGTTCAGCAGGCGCACGTGCCTATGCTGGTGCCCCTTTTATTCGTCATATGATTTTAGCAGCCGTTGAAGAATGGCCTCATATCCCAGTTGTAATGCACCAAGACCACGGTACTTCACCAGGTGTATGTCAGCGCTCAATCCAGTTAGGCTTTTCATCAGTAATGATGGATGGCTCATTAATGTCTGATGGTAAAACTCCTTCAAGCTACGAATACAATGTTGATGTAACTCGTCAAACCGTTGAAATGGCTCATGCTTGTGGTGTGTCTGTTGAAGGCGAGTTAGGTGTTTTAGGTTCACTGGAAACAGGTGAAGCAGGTGAAGAAGACGGCGTGGGTGCAGAAGGTAAACTGTCTACTGATCAAATGCTAACAGATCCTGAAGAAGCCGCTGATTTCGTTAGTAAAACTAAGGTTGATGCACTTGCTATTGCTTGTGGTACATCACATGGTGCGTACAAGTTCACTCGTCCACCAACAGACGATATCTTAGCGATTGATCGCATTAAAGAAATCCACGCGCGTATTCCTAACACACACTTAGTAATGCATGGTTCTTCTTCTGTTCCACAAGAGTGGTTAGAAGTGATTAACCAATACGGTGGCGAAATTCCTGAAACGTATGGCGTGCCAGTAGAGCAGATCATCGAAGGTATTAAGCACGGTGTTCGTAAAGTTAATATCGATACCGATCTTCGTTTAGCATCAACAGGTGCAATTCGTCGTCACTTAGCTTTAAACCCAGCTAACTTTGATCCACGTAAATACTTAGCTGAAGCAACGAAAGCAATGACAGAGATCTGTGTTGCTCGCTACGAAGCATTTGGTACGGCAGGTCAAGCTGGTAAGATCAAGCCTATCTCTTTAGATGATATGCATCTAAAATACTTATCAGGTGAACTTGATCCACAAATCAAGTAATTGATAGTAAAGTGAAAAAGCCGGCTTTATGCCGGTTTTTTTATGATTCGATCAAGGCGGATCAGCGATATACTTACTCGTGTTTTTCAGGATCACTGTTTTACTAACCTTCGCTTTCACGGATCATTATTTTACTAGTTGTATACTGATCACAGGCTTTTCTTTGCTCATCTTTTAAACGAAATGCTGAGCGCCTTAACATTAAATCAACAAGTTATCTTATTCTCTAAGTAAAAAACTGATCTGAAGTTGATCTTCTTAGTAAAAATCTGATCCTGATCTGATTAAGTTGGTAGATCAGTGATCCGTGATTTTTATGTGAAATATCTCCTCCTCGCCTTGACCAAAAGCCCTTTATGTTCGATTTTTAAGTTATTGCTTAAATTGAGGATCGCTACCATGAATAAACCTGCCATGATGTTGTCGAGCTTTGCAATGTGCATTATTTCTTTTCATAGTGCTGCCGAAGCTGTAGATGTGTATGGTCGGGCCCATTTAGGGGTTGCTAATAGCGACACTGGCGATGGCAGTGAAACTTCTATTGAGAGCTATAACTCACGTATGGGGATCAAAGGCAGCGGTGAAATAAGCGATGGGTTAAAAGCCGTATATAAGTTTGAATTTGCAGTAAATGCGGCGGATCAAGATAGCGATGGTAAAACAGAAGAGAATATTACCGCGCGTAATCAATATGTTGGTCTACAAGGCAGCTATGGGCAGGTAGTGCTTGGTCGTCACGATACCGCGTTAAAAGTATCGCAGGGTAAAATTGATTTAATGAACGACTTTAATGGTGATGTTAAAGCCTTATTTAATGGTGAAAATCGCCTTGGTGATGTAGTTCATTACAGTTCGCCAATTGTTGGCAATATGCAATTTGTGGTCACCTATATTGCTGAAGATAACTCCAAACAAGATGAAGAAACCGGTGTCTCTGCGGCATTTATGTATGGTGATAGTAAATTTAAAAAAGCGCCTTACTTTGTAAGTGTTGCCCACGACAGTAAAGTAGCCGGTTATGATACAACACGGTTTACGGCGCAAGGCAAATTAGGCGATTTAACCTTAGGCGGTATGTATCAACAAAGCGAAAAAGTCACCGGTTCTGACAAAGAAGATGGCTTTTTAGTGAGCGCATCTTACAAAATAGATAAATATAAGTTGCTGGCGCAATATCAAGATACTGATGGCAGCTTTGGTAAATTGAAAGATTCGGGTAGCGGTACTTCTGTTGGTGTTGAACGAAGCCTGTCAAAACAAGCACGTATGTACATGTGGTATACGCAATTTTCACTAGATAATAATGCTGATGAAGATCATCTTGCAGTCACTTTAAGGTATGACTTTTAATCCGAAATTTACTATTTAAGCGTAAAAAATGGCTATTTTTGCATTGATTTTTTTGCGCTTTTTCAATTACTCGTTAGACTTTCATAAAAATGTCATACTTAGTCATAATAATGAAACCAGTTCGCTAACGAAAGAGATAAATTGGAATGTCACGTAAAGTACTAGTCGTCGATGACGAAGCGCCTATCAGAGAGATGCTGGTTTTTGTTTTAGAGCAAAATGGTTTTCAAGCAATTGAAGCAGAAGATTATGACTCTGCGATTGAAGCTATGGTTGAACCATACCCAGATATGGTTTTATTAGATTGGATGTTACCTGGTGGTAGCGGTATTCAAATTGCTAAGAAATTTAAGCAAAACGAATATACTCGTCAGATACCTATCATTATGCTGACTGCTCGCGGTGAAGAAGAAGACAAAGTACGCGGCCTTGAAGTAGGTGCTGATGATTATGTAACCAAACCATTTTCTCCTAAAGAATTAATGGCGCGCATTAAAGCGGTTATTCGCCGTGTTTCACCAACCTCATTAGAAGAAGCCATTGAAGTTCATGGCTTACGCCTTGACCCAATCTCACACCGTGTAACATCAGAAGGTAGTGAATTAGATATGGGGCCTACTGAATTTAGATTACTACATTTCTTCATGACGCATCCTGAACGTGTTTACAGCCGTGAACAATTACTTGATCATGTATGGGGAACAAATGTATATGTAGAAGACCGTACTGTTGATGTACATATTCGTCGTCTACGTAAAGCGATTGCACCATTAGGGCATGACCGTTTAGTGCAAACCGTTCGCGGTGCAGGCTACCGTTTTTCAAGTAAATTATAAGTGTCATTGCAATGACCTTAACAAGCTAATTTACATACTTAAGGTAAAGTGAGTGTATGTATCGAGTAGTGAATAAACAGGCGTTAGCAAAACGCCTGTTTATGTATTTCTTACCCTTGTTATTAGTTGGCGTACTTGTAGGTGCGCCTTTTTTGCTTTTATTTTTAGGCTCTTTTGCACTTTTAATTTGGCATTATCATCAATTATATCGCCTCAGCGATTGGCTTCTTAATCAACGTAGTTTTAACCCACCCGAAGGGGAGGGAGCATGGGAGCAAGTCTTTGAAGGGATCTATCACTTACAGCATCGAAACCGTAAAAAACGCAATGAATTGGCAGACTTAATACGCCGCTTTCGTGACGGCGCCGAGGCTGTGCCTGATGCGGTTGTCGTATTACAAAAAGATCTTAGCATCATTTGGTGTAACCAATTGGCTTTAAAAGTTTTAGGGTTACAGTGGCCTACTGATCATGGGCAACGCTTAGATAATCTTATTCGCGATCCTAAGTTTGCAAAGTACATGCATAAAGCCTGTTTCGATGAACCGCTCGAGCTTGATGGTGGCCACAGCTACGATCAAACCTTAGAGTTTCGTGTTATGCCCTATGCAAGTTCACAGTTGATGATGGTGGTGCGTGATGTTACTCGCTTAAAGCAACTTGAGCAGATGCGTAAAGACTTTGTGGCCAATGTTTCTCATGAGCTGAGAACACCGCTTACTGTGGTAACCGGTTACTTAGAAATGCTTGATTCAGATAGCTTACCACCTCCTGCAATGTGGCAAAAAGCGCAAACAACCATGCTTGAACAATGTAAGCGTATGGATAGCTTGGTCAATCAATTACTTTCGTTGTCGCGTATTGAAGGGGCACGTCGTCAAGATAACGATAAACCTGTCAATGTGCCGCAGCTTCTTACCTATATTCAAACCGAAGCACAGTCATTGAACCAGGACAAAGGCCATGAGCTTATATTTAATGTTGATGCGAGTTTAGACATTAAAGGGGCCGAAGACGAATTACGTAGTGCTTTTTCTAACCTTGTTTTTAATGCCATTCATTACACCAAGCCAGGTGGCAAAATTGTGGTTGATTGGCAGCTTAAAGATAACCAAGCCGCATTTAGTGTGACCGATAATGGTGATGGTATTGCCGCAGAGCATATTAACCGTTTAACCGAGCGTTTTTATCGTGTCGATAAAGCTCGTAGCCGTACGACAGGTGGGTCTGGGCTAGGTTTAGCAATTACAAAACACGTACTTACAAGGCATGATAGTCGTTTAGATATCAGCAGTAAATTAGGACAAGGCTCGACCTTTGCGTTTGCATTTGGTAGCGAAAAAGTCGTGCGTATTGCAGAAAAAATTGAAAAAACTGCAAAGTCATAAAAATGTCATTTAAGGGTAATCTAACTGTCATCTAGTGTCATTAGAGTAGACCGCAGTTAGGAAATGGGACGAACAAATCGGAGTAACCCCTATGAAATTCAAAAATCTCGTTGCCGCAATGGGTGTGGCTGTAACAACATTTGTATCAGCACAAGCAGCTGCAGTTGATAAAGATATGCCTGAGTACACTAAAACAAGTGGTATCTCTGGTAACTTCTCATCTGTTGGTTCTGACACTCTTGCAAACATGATGACGTTCTGGGCAGAAGAGTACAAACGCTTCTATCCAAACGTAAACATTCAAATCCAAGCAGCGGGTTCTTCAACTGCTCCTCCAGCATTAACTGAAGGTACAGCAAACTTCGGCCCAATGAGCCGTCGTATGAAGTCAAAAGAAATCGAAGCATTCGAAAAGCGTTACGGCTACAAGCCAACTGAAGTTCGCGTTGCAATCGATGCTCTAGCTGTATTCGTACACAAAGATAACCCAATCAAAGGTTTACGTATTGACCAAGTTGATGCGATTTTCTCTTCTACACGTAAATGTGGTGCAAGTGAACAAGTTAATCGTTGGAGCGAAGTAGGTCTTGAGGGGGATTGGGCTGCAAAAGATATCCAGCTTTACGGTCGTAACTCAGTATCAGGTACTTACGGTTACTTCAAGAAGAAAGCACTTTGTAAAGGTGACTTCCGTAACAACGTAAACGAACAACCTGGTTCTGCATCTGTAGTACAGTCAATCTCTTCTTCAGTGAACGCGATTGGTTACTCAGGTATCGGTTATAAAACATCAGGTGTACGCACAGTTCCACTTTCTAAGAAAGGCGACAACTTTGTTGATGCAACATTAGAAAACGTAGCAACAGGTAAATACCCACTATCTCGTTTCTTATACGTTTATGTGAACAAGCACCCTAATAAGCCACTTTCACCAATCGATGCAGAGTTCTTAAAAATGGTTCTTTCTGTAGACGGTCAAAAAATTGTTGAGAAAGATGGTTATGTGCCACTTTCAGGTAAAATGGCAATGGCTGAACTTAAAAAGCTAGGCCTTCTGTAACAACCATACAGACATAGATGAAAAAACCGCTCATTGAGCGGTTTTTTTTCGTTTAGCTTTTGGCAAAGAGCTTGGCTTTAATACGTTGCTGAGCAATACGTACTTGCTTGCGCTTTTTACCCGAGGGTGCCTTAAAGCTTTGAATAGGCATTACCGTTGGGTATTCATTAGGTAATGCTGGCACACTAAAGTCAGCGTGTTCATCTTTTGGCAAGCCAATTTCTTGTTGATGTACACGAAGTGCCGCTAAGGTATCATCGTTTTCAACTTCACTTGGGCATAAAAATAAACCCATTTTACGCATTTTAACTCCTAAGCCGATGCTGCTTGAATAGCGTACAATTGGCGCTGCTAAAATAAGGCCTACTAAAATAGGTGATAACCACCAAAAGAAAGTCGGTGTGTAATAGTAGGCAACTGAGCCCCAGATAATCGCAGTAATAGTCGAAAATAACGTATAACCAATCGCTTCTTTCCACGGCACCATTCTGCCTTCGCGAGGCTGTGCATCCCAGCTAACTTTTTTACCTAAAAATACGCACACTACAAAGTAGCTATGAAACACCATCATTAAAGGGGCAATCACAATCGCAAAAATAGTTTCGATGAGTGAACCGGCAATTAACTTCATCGTACCGCCAAAGGCTTTATTACGATGCACTAAAGTCACAATTACGCCCATTAATTTAGGCAGTAACAACAATACAGCTGTAATAAATAACAACGAATCAATTAAATCCGTTTTGGCAATTTGCCAGGTTGGGAAAAGTTGATAAGCATGGTTAAAGTACACGTCGCTATTAAGTGCACGAGTTACTGCATCTAAGGTACTTAATGCCAGCATAGATAACCAAATTAACGATGAAATATATGCTGTGGCACCAAATAAAAAATGCATTTTACTCATTAGCTTAAGACCTGATTTAGGCAGTAAACCTAAATGCTGGATATTACCTTGCACCCAGCGTCTATCACGAATCGCGTAATCGAGAATGTTACTTGGTACTTCTTCGTAACTGCCTTCAACATCGCTAAGCAGTAACACATCCCAACCACTGCGGTGTAGCAGAGAAGCTTCTACAAAGTCATGACTTAAGATCTCACCACCAAATGGGGCATTACCTTTTAGAACAGGTAGGCCGCAGCACTTTGTGAATGCTTCAACGCGAATAATCGCATTGTGGCCCCAGTAGTTTGCTTGGTTTGTTTGCCAAAAAGCAGAACCAGTTGCCAGCATTGGGCTATATAAAATTGATGCAAACTGTAAAAAGCGACCAAAAAACGTGTCTTGGCGAACCGGAATCGGGATCGTCTGGATCAAGCCTGATTTTGGATTGCTGACCATGCTAGAAGTCAGTTCAAGCATACATTGACCCGTCATAATGCTATCGGCATCAAGCACAATCATGTGATCGTATTGGCTGCCCCAACGTTCACAAAAATCAGTTAAGTTACCCACTTTACGGTGTTTATTATCTTCACGGCGACGATAAAAAGTATGCTTTGCTAAATCACCTAAGCGCTCAGTAAGTGCATTCCACGCTTTAAGTTCATTACGTGCAATTTCAGGGTCTTGCGTATCACTTAGCAAGTAAAAGTCGTAATGCGGCATTTGCCCTGTTTTAGCCAGCGAGCGTAAACTTACTTCAAAACCGGCGATGACACGCTCTGTATCTTCGTTGTAGATAGGCATAACAATGGCTGTTTTAGTTTGGCTCAAGGCATGCTGATTAATCTCGATTGGCTTTTGACGTTTTAAGGTCAACGGGTCAATACGAAATAATTGCAGGATGAAGCCCATACAGCCACTACAAAAGGCTGTAACAATCCACGCGAAGGTAACTGTAAATAATGCCAGTAAAGCGTACTCAAGCGGTGTCATGCCGTTAGAATTTAAAATATCGAACATGATCCACACGCCATAGGCAGTAATGGTAAGCGCTAGGCTTGAAAAAAGCCAAGCGCGGGTCTTCTTAAATGGCATTGCTGTTGCCTTTAATGCTTTACTATTGGACGTCGTTTGGATACCAGACATAGCTCCATACCTCGCTGATTTCTTTATCACGTAGTTTTAACGATAAGCGCATATCAACAGGCTTATCTCCCTCTGGCGCCACTTTAAATGCTACGCGCCATCCTTGATTGTTTGGTAACTGCTGTACCGTTTTATCGCTTATTTGCCCAGCAGAGAGTGTAAGATCCGCCTGCATGGCAAAATTAGCTGATAGTTGATTAATGGTTTCGCCACTAAAATCAACGGTAAATTGGCGGTGGCTTTTTGGTGGTGGATTGTCTTCACCAGGTAATGCTGCACTACCAATTCGGGTTCTTAACACACTCGCTTTATCTTGAGTTGCAAGCCTGGCATTGAAAGTCGAAAGCTTGTAACTAAAGCTTAAGCTGTCACCAGCTTTCATAGGCTGCTCTGGCACCCAATAGCTAACAATATTGTCGTTAGTTTCGGTATCTGTAGGGATTTCTACTAACTCAACACGCCCTTTACCCCAATTACCCACTGGCTCAATCCACATGCTCGGACGGTTGTGATAATGCGCTTCGGTATCAAGGTAGTTATTAAAGTCTCGGTCTCGCTGTGCAAGGCCAAAGCCTTTAGGGTTCTCGTAGCTAAACGAAGTGACACTTAATTTTTTTGGGTTATTCAGTGCACGCCAAATCCATTGACCTTGTTCTGATTGCATTAATAGGCCATCAGAATCATGTACTTCAGGGCGGTAATCATCAAAAAACTTAGTACTATTTTCACCGTGGTAAAACATACTTGTTAGCGGGGCTATGCCGAGCTTTTTAATGTCTTTACGGGCAAAAATTTGCATCTCGGTTTTTACTTCAGTGTTAGTAGAAGGTGTTAGTTCAAAACGATAGGCTCCCGACACTGAAGGGCTATCTAATAATGCATAAAGCACGATGGTAGTATCTTCGGGTGCAGGTTTTACTAACCAGAACTCTTTGAAAACAGGAAATTCTTCGCCTGAGCTCAGTGCTGTATCAACTGCAAGACCTCGAGCTGACAGACCATATACTTGATGCGGGCCAACTAAACGAAAATACGAAGCACCTTGGAACACAGCTACTTCGTCTTTGTACTGGTTGTTGTTCAGTGGAAAATGCAAACGAAAACCTGCATGGCCAAGTTGTGTATTGGCAATAGCGGTGCTGATCTCTTGCTCTAACGGGGCAGCAGTTGCATCGTAACGATAGTAATCTGTTTTAAAAGGTAAACTTTTTACTTCGGCATTTTGCTCAAGAGTATTGATTGCAACTGGTGAGCGATATAAAAAGCCAGGGTGGAATAACTGCACTTCATACAGGCTTTGATCTTTCCAAATTGCTTGCTCAGTACGAAAACGAATCGCACGGTAGTCCTGATAACCAATATTAGTTAATGCTTCAAGCTCTAACTCTTTAGGCGCTACATACGGCTCAGAGGCTAATTTTTTCGCACGTGCAGTGATAACTTCAAATAGCTTTTCTTCTGGAATCGTGATCATTGCAGGCTTAAGCTCAACAGCAGCAGTATCCTCTACTTGCTGTTTTTCATTTGCGGTTGCTTGAACCTCAGCGGCTGTTTGTTCTGTTTCAGTTGCTTTTGGCTGCTCTGGGTCTTCAACTGCGTAACTATGACCTGCGCTCATGGCTAATAATACGCCCAAGAAGGTCTTCTTTTTAATAGCGCTGAAGAGCTTAGTTCGGGTTTCTGGTTTCATTCAATTTTCCTTTAGCCGTAAATCACGTTAATTCTTTCATATCTCATAGCAATTGCTGGGCCCAAAATAAAAACTAATAATCTCAATGGCTTTGAGTTGGTGCAGCTAAATGCGAAGAGTAAAATTTTGAAATTAGTGAGAAACAATTACACAGTTGCAGTTGTTTATTCGTCACCAATATGGAGAAGTTTAATGAACGAAAGCTTGCCCTAATATGAATAGCTTAAAGGGTAAACAAAAATATGAACAAAATTACCAGAGGCTTAATTGTGAAAGCGAAATTGTTATCGGGAGGGGGAGTGCAGGCACCGAATAGGTTATCAGTGCCTTAAAAAGCGAGCTGTTGTTATTTAACTTCGCCTAACTTTTCTGCATTAGCTTTACATTGGTTGTAAGCTTCAATGCACTTGTTGCTACAGACTTTATGAACTAAGCCATCAGCAGTGCTTTGTTGCTCACAGCTTGCTTCGCATTGATAGTTTTGCTGAGCACATTGCTGCATTTCTGGGTTGTCAATTTTGCTTGAGCAGGCAGACAGTAATGTCATAGCAAACAATGTTGCTGCAATTGCTGGTAGTTTTTTCATGCTTATCCCTAGTTTATGTCTTTTCTTTGCAATCCATCTTACCCAGATTGTTGCTATTTAATCCAGCTCAACTTGTAAATTGTCAATTAATCGTACTGAGCCCAAATAAGCAGCAGCTAAAATAACAAGTTGTTTATCAGCCGCGGTGGCTGGTTTTAGTGTTGAGCGCTCTGCAATCGAATAATAGTCAGGTTTTAGTCCAGCCTTTTCAAGCTGTACTTTTGCATCTGCCTCAAGTGCAGCAATGTCTGCGCTGCCTTGTTTAAGTGCCGTTGCAGTATTATTTAGTGTGGCAAACAGTACTTTTGCGGTGTCTTTTTGCTCATCAGATAAATAGCCATTACGAGAGCTCATTGCTAAACCAGAGATTTCGCGGCAAGTAGGTACGCCAATAATTTCAACTGGAATAGATAGGTCGCGCGTCATGGTTTTAATAACCTGTAGCTGCTGAAAATCTTTTTCACCAAAACAAGCAAAGTCAGGTTGAACCAAATTAAATAGCTTAGTGACAACGGTTGCAACGCCTTTGAAGTGGCCAGGACGCGAGCCTCCACAGTAACCCATAGAAACACCCGGTACATCGACAAAGCTTTGCTCGCCTAAACCATTTGGGTAAATCGTTTCAACGGATGGGGTAAACACGATATCAGTACCAAGATCTGCTAAACCTTGTTTATCTTCGTTTAGTGTGCGCGGGTAACTATCAAGGTCTTCATTGGCACCAAATTGCATCGGATTTACAAAGATACTCACAACCACTTTATCAGCCAATGTTTTGGCTTTTTCAACAAGTGAAAAGTGACCTTGGTGTAAATTGCCCATGGTAGGCACTAGTGCAATGCTCAGGCCCGCTTGACGCCAAGCTTTGATTTGGCTGCGTAACGATTTAATTTCAGTGATTGATTGCATTTATTTAAACTCGTGTTCGGTACTTGGGAAAGCACCACTTTTTACATCTTCACAATACTTTTGCACTGCTGCTGGCATATTGCCGGTTTCTAATAAAAAATTCTTTGAAAACTTAGGGATATAACCTGCCGAAATACCAACTAGGTCGTGCATTACTAAGATTTGCCCATCAGTTTGATTACCTGCACCAATACCAATGGTAGGAATGTTTAGCTCATCAGTAATACGTTTAGCAAGCTCACTTGGAATACATTCTAAAACAAGTAACTGTGCACCTGCCGCTTCAAGTGCTTTCGCATCGCTGACCATTTTATCGGCTTGAGATTGCTCACGACCTTGAATTTTAAAACCGCCAAAAACATGCACTGACTGAGGTGTTAAGCCTAGGTGGCCACATACTGGAATACCTTGTTGGGTCATCGCACGAATGCTGTCGTGCAGCCATTCGCCACCTTCAAGCTTAACCATGTTTGCCCCAGCACGCATCAGCTCTGCTGCATTTTTACAGGCATCAGTTGGGTTGGCATAGGTCATAAAAGGTAAGTCAGCAATCACAAATAATTCGCGGCTACCGGCACGCACACAGCGAGTATGGTATGCAATATCTGTGTTGGTTACAGCAAGGGTGTCATCAGCACCTTGCAATACCATGCCTAGTGAGTCACCGACTAAAATCACCTCGACGCCATTATCATGAAACAATTTAGCAAAGCTGGCGTCGTAAGCCGTTAATGCGGTGATTTTTTGTTGTTCTTGTTTCATTTTATTGAGAGTTGAAACGGTGATTTTAGACATAATTTCCTCTAAGGCTTAGCCTTGGTTGATTACTGCTGAGGGAGTTGTTGTAAATCGTTTAAAGGCAACGTTTTTGTTATATCAGCAAGTGATTGATTATTCGGTAATACAAGTGTTGGTGCAATTTCTAACAAGGGATAAACAACAAATTCTCGCTCTGTTAAGCCGTAATGAGGCACAGTTAAGCGAGGGGTGTTTATCACGTCATTACCGAACAATAAAATATCTATATCAAGGGTACGCGGACCCCAGCGTTCTTCTTTTCTAACACGGCCATGCTCAAGCTCAATGGCTTGAGTTAAATCAAGCAACTGCTCTGGCTTAAGTGCAGTTTTAACACACGCGACTGCATTTACATAATCGGGTTGATCTTGTGGCCCCATTGGTTTGCTTGCGTAATCATGGGATACACAAACAAACTCAACATCTTTTAATGCTTTTAGGGCAGTGACAGCAGCATGAATTTGTTTACGTGGTGTGTTTAAGTTGGCACCTAAACCTAAATAAACGGTATGCATACTTAGTCTACTTTTTTCTTGCGTGGGCGACGACGGCGCTTAGGGCCACCTTGATGTCCTAAACTTTTAACCATCTCTTTTTGGCCATTGATGTCTTGGCTTAGGTAGGTTGTCCACCAATCAGCAAGCTCTTTTTGTTGCTCTTCGCCAGCTTGCACACGCAGTAATAAGAAATCATAAGCGGCTTTGAAGCGAGGCTGTTGAGTGAGCCTATAAGCGCGCTGACCACCTCGTTTATCAAGGCGTTGCTGAATATGCCAAATATCGCGTGCACCCAAGGTGAAGCGTTTTGGTACTGCTACCTGTTGCGCGTTTTCACTCAGTACTTTGTTCATTGCTTGTGCAAATGCATCGTACTCTGAAAGTTGATCGCGTTGTTGTAACTTCTTCGCAATGCTCTGCAATGGGAACCACAATAAGGCTGCAAAAATAAAGGCTGGGGTGACTTTTTTATCAGCATTAATACGTTTATCGGTGTTTTTAAACATTTGCAGGATAAATGTATGTTCGAAGCCTTCAGGGTTAGCATCTAAGATTTTATCAAGCGCAGGAAATAATGCTTTGAATAAACCATACTGGCGTAGCATTAAGTAGTTTTCTTCAGCTTTGCCGTTTAAAAACAATTTGAGTGATTCTTCAAATAAACGAGCAGGCGGAATATGATCAAGTAAGTTAGCAAGGCCTTTAATTGGCTTTTCGGTGCCAGGTGCAATGCTCATTCCTAGTTTGGTGGCAAAACGCACTGCACGTAACATGCGCACAGGGTCTTCACGGTAACGTGTTTCTGGGTCGCCAATTAGCTCAATTTGTTTTGCTTTTATCGCGCTAATGCCATTGGCATAGTCATAAATACAAAAGTCATTAATTGAGTAATAAAGTGCATTAATCGAAAAGTCGCGGCGCTCAGCATCTTCTTCAATACTGCCATAAACATTGTCGCGCAGGAGTTGGCCGTGTTCACTTGATTGGCTAATTTGATTTTTGCTTTCTTCAGCTTCGTGATGGCCACGCATGGTTGCCACTTCAATAATTTCTCGACCAAATACAATATGCGCTAAACGAAAGCGACGACCAATTAAGCGACAGTTACGAAATAGCTTTTTGATTTGCTCTGGGGTTGCGTTTGTTACAACGTCGAAGTCTTTGGGTTGTTGGCCTAACAATATATCTCGAATACAACCACCTACAAGGTAGGCATCAAAACCACCTTCTTTAAGGCGGTACAATACTTTGATTGCATTTGGGCTAAATTGTTTGCGCGAAATACCATGTTCACTGCGTTCGATCACCAAAGGTAACTCGCTCGTTGGCAAAGCATCACTTGATGTCGTGGCATTTGGGCCAATAATCTGCCGACAAAATTGAAAAAGCTTAGAAATAATAATCTGTCTCCTACGACGCGGACTTTGCGACTCATCAAGTATAGCGTTTGTTTGATACTTCGCCGATGTGAGATTGACGTGTAATCAGTGTGTTTTAAATGGCGCTAAATTAAGGTGTTGATGATTCGCACACTTTGGGTCGCTATCATATACCAGCAGGGCTGAAAAATTAAGTTACTCGGCCTTTAAAATTGGCAATTTATTTTTCAATAGTAACAAAGTTACAAAAAGGAGAGTTTGGATCCTCGCTAACTTGTATTTCTTGCACCTTTGGTATGTGTTCAAGGCGGTAAGTTTCAATAGCCCAAGCTAACATCTGATCGATATTTAACGATAAAAGTGAGCTTTCTGGCTTTAAGCCTAAAAAGCGCAAGGCATCGAACAACGCGGGCTTTGGATCTGATTTTGCTATTGCCGGAGCGTAATTTTGTTTTGATAGCTTAAAACCGGGTTTAGCTACTGCTAAAGGTAGGTGGGCGTATTCTGGGGCCGGTTTATTTAGCTGCTTAAACAAACTGAGTTGTCGTGCGGTCGGTTCGAGTAAATCAGCTCCGCGAACGACTCTTGTAATACCTTGTGTAATATCATCGGCGACTACGACCAGTTGGTAAGCAAATAAACCATCGCTGCGCTTTATTAAGTAATCTTCTTTGGCAAGTTGGCTATCAACATACACTTCACCTTGAATTAAATCATGGTAGTGACTGGTTGCAAATTGCTGGGTTAAACGTAGCGCTGAATCAGTTAAAGCGTAGTTTTTATACCGGCAGTGGCCTTGGTATATTCCACCGATTGCTTTAATTTCTTTGCGCGTGCAATGGCATGCATAAACAAGGTTTTGCGAAATTAACTCGTCAACAATGGCTTGGTATTGCTCATGACGCTGGGTTTGGTATATGACAGGCTCGTCCCAGTAAAGACCGTAAGCCTCTAAGGTATGTAATATATCGTCGCTAGCACCGCTTACAACACGCGTTGTGTCGATATCTTCAATGCGTACTAACCATTTTCCTTGATTGGCTTTTGCATCAAGGAAGCTACCCACAGCCGCTATAAGTGAGCCAAAATGTAATGGCCCTGAAGGGGATGGCGCAAAGCGGCCACGATATTCACGCATTGGCGTGTTAACGGCTGTGGTAGACATGGGCTAATTAAAGGATGTAATTAACCGCGTCCAGATTGCTTTTCTTTAATTTCCGCAAGCGTTTTACAGTCTACACATAAATCAGCTGTAGGACGCGCTTCTAGGCGGCGGATACCAATTTCGATACCACATGATTCACAGAAACCAAAGTCATCTTCTTTGATTAATTGAATCGTTTTTTCAATTTTCTTGATCAGTTTACGCTCACGGTCACGAGTACGAAGTTCTAATGAGAATTCTTCTTCCTGTGCTGCACGGTCTACTGGATCCGGAAAGTTAGCTGCTTCGTCTTGCATATGCGATTTAGTACGGTCTACTTCGTTACGTAAATCGTTACGCCAAGCTTCTAAAATTTTTTTGAAATGAGCACGTTGTGCTTCATTCATATACTCTTCACCTGGTTGTTCTTGGTATGGTTCCAACCCGGCCTGAGCCAATAACCCTAGTCTTTTTTGGTCTGGCATAACTTTCTCCTAAATCCTTAATATTTTGCCCAGCGTTAGCCGGCGGCTATAAATAGCAGAATCATTAGATTGAGGCAAATTTATTTTAGCTTAATTTATATGCCTCGACCCCTGATTGCATAAATTGCCATGAGTAGAGCCACTACCCATAATTTTAATAAATTTGCTAAGTTATATAGGCAAAAAAAAATAATACAACTTAAATCGTGTTTTTTATTGTCTTTTTAGTAAAAGAGTTGCTTAGCTAATAAAATCACATTTTTCTTGCAGTTTAATTTCTTCTGCAGAAATTTTTGCTTTGTAAGCAATGACTTCAACACCGTTTTCTATAGCTTCAGTTAATAGTTGGGCATATTTTGGATCGATATGTTCTGCCGCACGTACGTGATTGATACCTTCATGTAAAACGGCAAAAAATAGCACTGCACGATGCCCTTGCTGCACCATTTCTATTAACTCTCGAAGATGTTTTTGGCCTCGCTCAGTTTTTGCATCTGGAAAATAACCTTGCCCAGAGTGTGGGTCTGTTTGTGAAAGTAATGTCACAGATTTTACTTCTACATAGCAATGGGATTTATGTTCATCTGTTAATAAAAAGTCGATTCGGCTATTTTCTTGGCCGTATTTTACTTCTGCAGCAATGGTTTGATAGTCAACAAATTCAGCAATCGTGCCTGCATTTAAGGCTTCTTGTACAACCTTGTTTGCAATCGCGGTATTAACACATATTAAGTGATCGAATTGGTTCTGAGTTAATTGCAAGGATTGAGGGTACTTGCGTTTGGCGTTATCACTGGTTGAATAAAAAGCCTTAAACCCTGGCTCTGCACAGCCCGTCATTTTGCCAGTATTGGCACAGTGAGCTGTAAACTCTGCGCCATCGGCAGGTTTTAAGTCGGCTAAAAAACGTTTGTAGCGTTTAATCAAGGTGGCTGATTGTAATGCAGGAGTAAACTTCATGGCTTTTATAAATTCGTTTTTCTTTATTGTATGTGATTCATTACGAGGATTGAACCATGCTGCATAATGCTATTTATCGCAAGCTGTTGGGAACTGACGTTGGCTGTAGTAAACTCAAGTAACATTTTTAGCGCAAAGAGTATTCTAACATGTCAGAAAAATTTCTAGTTCAACTTAGCGAGCAGGGCGCTGCCGCACATTGGGGCGAAAAAGCCGCTCTTTCTTTTACTGAACAAGGCGCAACTGTTCATTTAACTGAGCAAGATACACTTAAAAACGTACAAAAAGCAGCACGTACGTTAGCTAATCAAGGCTTAAAAAACATTGCCTTAGTGGGCGATGTTTGGTGTACAGAAACACAGTGGGCTTTTTACCAAGGCTTTGCTTCACCAAAGAATTTAGATGCTATTGAGTTTGTTGAAAATGCAAAAACAGACGGCAAAGAACTGGCTTCATTAAAACAAGCTGCGACGTGGGCTCGTCAAATGATCAATGGCACTGCGGATGACATTTTCCCTGAGAGTCTAGCTGGTAAAGCGGCAGAATTTATTCAGTCATTAGCGCCAGAGCACGTAAGTTACCAAATTATTAAAGGTGATGCTTTATTAGAGCAACAATGGATTGGTATCCATGCGGTAGGCCGTGGTAGTGAGCGTCCACCGGTATTATTAGCATTAGATTACAACCCAACTGGCGACGAAAATGCCCCTGTTGCGGCCGCTTTAGTTGGTAAAGGCATTACGTTTGATTCAGGTGGTTACTCAATCAAAGCAAGTGAAGGCATGTTAGGCATGAAGTGCGACATGGGCGGTGCTGCTACAGTAACTGCAGGTTTAGCACTTGCTATTAGTCGTGGTATCAACAAACGTATTAAATTGTTTTTATGTTGTGCTGAAAACTTAATTTCAGGTCATGCCTACAAACTTGGTGATATCTTAACGTATAAAAATGGCACCACAGTTGAAATCGTTAATACCGACGCTGAAGGTCGTTTAGTGCTAGCTGATGGCTTAATGGCTGCAGGTGAGTCTGGCGCGCCATTAATCATTGATGCAGCAACGCTAACAGGCGCTGCGCTTGTTGCTGTTGGTCAAGAATACAATGCATTGTTCGGTCTTGATAAAGAGCTTGTACGTGACGTACAAGACTTTGCAGAGCAAGAAATGGAAGCTGCATGGCCATTACCTCTTGAAAAGTGGCATCAACAAAACTGCCCGTCGCCATATGCCGATACCGCAAATAGTCGTCCACAAAAAGGTGGTGGTTACGGTGGCGCTTCTAATGCGGCTGGTTTCTTATCACGCTTTGTGCCAAATGAAGGCAAAGGTTGGGTTCACATTGACCTTGCTGCTGCATTTAACATGGGTAGCACAAGCGAGTGGGCTGCAGGCGCAACAACTCAAGGTATGCGTACCGTTGCAAGAACTTTACTAGAAAAAGCATAAGCAATTATCTATAGGGCGTGTTGACCTTTTATGATTAACTTTGCAGCAGTGTGTTTGGTATTTAGGCAAGGCAGAGCCTATGTAGTGTGGTTGTTCCACATAAATAGGCGATAACGCAGCATTAATGCCAAACACGTGCTGCCCTTCGGGTTCTTCCTAGGGGCGATTAACTCTTTGTTGCTCGATTTTTACTTAGCCCACTAGGTTACAAATCTCGCGCCGTGATTAAATCGCCCCTAGAGTGAACAAATTTAATCCACAAAGGTCAACACGCCCTTATTAAGCCCCTTAACTTTATCTAAGTTAAGGGGCTTTTTTGATCTAACAGGTAATTTTACAAACTGATACAAGCTTTTTTGAGTAAATTAGTATAAAATCCCGCCCCACATTTTCTCATCCTGTGGTTAGTTTTTATTAAATTAGCTACACTTGAATGATCAATTCACACTGGGGTCTCTATTTATGTCAGATAAGTGCTATATCACTGCGCAGCAGCTTCTTGAAGATTCATTTCGTGTTGCGGCACAAGTTTATGAAGATGGTTTCCGTCCTGATTTCATCATTGGTATTTGGCGTGGTGGTGCTCCAATTGGTATCGCAGTTCAAGAATATTACGATTACAAAGGTATCGAAACTGACCATATCGCAGTGCGTACCTCTTCGTATTACGGTATTAACCAGCAGTCGAAAGAGATCAAAGTTCACGGTTTGCATTACATCATTGAAAATGCCAATGCAGATAACTCATTACTAATCGTTGATGATGTTTTTGATTCTGGCCGCAGTATTTTTGCATTAAAAGAAAAGCTATCGGAGTTAATGCGTTTAAACCTACCACGTGATATTCGCGTTGCTTGCCCATACTATAAGCCGAAAAACTCAAAAGTAGACATGGTGCCAGATTACTTCATTCATGAGTCTGAAGAGTGGTTAGTGTTCCCTCATGAGCTTTCAGGCCTAACGCCAGACGAAATTATCGAAGGTAAGTCTGATTTAGCCAATATTCATGACATACTTTTAGAAAAGTAAGTTTGAATATTTTTGCAGTTATGAGTGTGTTCTACACTTATAACTGCGCAAAACTTTCGACGTAGTCGCTAAGCTTGTCAATATCTACCACTTGTAAACCTTGATTACTTCTCTGCACTAAACCTTTTTCAACTAGTTCTGTAACTACGCGTCTATACGCTCTTTCTGTGGTGGCAAAGCGCTCTGCTTCAGCATTTACGGTAGGGTAGGCACGCAGTAGTGTTGGGTTGCTGTTTTCAGCTCTTAATAAGCAATCTTTAGCTATATTGTAGCTAAGTGGTAATAGCAGCTTATCTAAGTTTATTTTTTGGTTTTCTTGGAATTTAGCGGCAATTGTTTGTGCTGTGTATAAGCTTAACTCAGGCTTTTCTAAGAGTAGTGCGCGCCAATGTTTAAGCTCAATTAGGTTATAACTTACATCGCTAAAGCACGTAACTGTGTAAATACACGGGTAGTTATTTAGTGCTTCAATCTCACCAATCAGTGTGTTGTTACAATCAAGCTGGCCCAAAAGAAGGCGTCGGCCATTACCCACGTCATAGCTGAACGACACCGTGCCGCTTCTAACTAATACAAGCTTTGACAAGGGTTGATCTTGATGGATCAGCACTTCTTTTTTAGCTTGTTGAAAACTGCTGCCAGCAAATGTCAGCAATTGGTCAACAAGATAGCTTGAAAAATGATATTGAAACATTAACGCCGCTCTTCGGACAATTGTCCTATTTATTACATCTTAATGACGCTAGCATTAAGATTCTAAGAATTTACGCTAACTTGCTAGTAAGGTGATTCACGTTACTGATACCTTCATTTCCCGTGTAATGATTTTAAAGCTAAGATTATTCTTAAGCTTTACAAGGTTTTTAGTAAGTTAGCTTTTTTATTTTATTGTCAAACTAGCACTGAGTGCGTCAAAAAAAATGACAAGCTCCAATGCTAACCTAAAGCCTAGGAGAGAACAATTGAGTTGGGAATATTTAGGCTATTTAGCGTCAGCACTTTTGGTTGCTTCTTTGACAATGAGCGATGTAGTAAAACTACGCTGGCTCAACCTAGCAGGATGTATTGCATTTACCTTCTACGGGCTGGCAATTGGTGCCGTTCCGGTGGCCTTCACCAATGGTTTACTGGCGTTTGTGAATATTTACCACATCATTAAATTAAAGCGTCAGCAAAAAGCTGACGCCGAGTAATATTATTCCTCTTTTTTATATTTTAGCTCGCCCGCAATCCAAGTTTGTGTCACGTTTATATCGTGGATCTCAGAAACTGGGGCTTTGTAATAGTCTTTATCAATCAAAATAAAGTCAGCCCACTTTCCTTGCTCTAAACTACCTACCTTAAACTCTTGATGTGCAGCATAAGCACCACCTAAAGTAAACGCACGCAAAGCTTCATCACGCGATAGCAGCTCTTGTGGTCGCCAGCCGCCTTCAGGAAGTTGATTATGATCCATTCGTGTAATGGCTGAATATAAGCCATCAAACGGATCAGCAAGCTCTACAGGAAAGTCAGAACCTGCGGCAATTACTGAGCCTTGTGCTAAAAAGGTTTTCCAAGCATACGCCCCTTCAAGTTGTTTTTCAGTTAGGCGTTGCTCTGCCATATGCATATCAGAGGTTGCATGAACAGGCTGCATTGATGGAATAATTTTTAACGTTTTAAAACGAGGGATATCTTCAGGAGTCACAATTTGTGCGTGTTCAATTCGATTACGCAGTAAAATCCCACCGGTTTTTTTAAACACATTTTCATAGGCATCGAGTACAACATGATTGGCTTTATCACCAATGGCGTGGGTGTTCGCACTAAAACCATGAGCAAAACTTAGGTTAAATAGTTGCTCAAGTTTTTCTTGGGTTTCAAGCATTAAGCCGTGGTGATTTTTACGATCTGCGTACTCCTCGATAAGGGCTGCGCCTCGACTTCCTAAAGCACCATCCGCATACACTTTGACACTTCGAATCGACAGCATGTCATTCATGTCTTTATATTTGCCCGCTTTGAGCATGGTTTCTAGCTGAGGGTCAGCTGCACTTAGCATGGCAACGATTCTAACCGGAAGGGACTTTTGCTCAGAGCGCTGCTTGTACACTTGCCATGTATCATAATCAATACCGGCATCATGGGTTGATGTAATACCCAAACTTAGTAGATGTTTACCTGCATTATCTAATGCCGTATTAATGCTGGCATGGCTTGCTTTTGGTACATGTTGGGTAACAAGCGTTTCGGCTTTATCAATGAATACCCCAGAAGGTAACCCTGAATCTAACTTTAAAATTTCACCGCCGGCAGGAGAGGGAGTTTGTTTATCAATACCTGCAAGTTCCATGGCTTTTGAGTTAACCCACACAGCATGGCCATCAACGCGAGAAAGTACCACTGGTTTGTCTTTTACATATTTGTCTAAATCAGCGGCAGTTGGAAACTCACCGCCAGGCCATTGCTCTTGATTCCAACCGCGACCAATGATCCAACCTTGTTTATCTTTGGCAAACTCAGCCAGCATTTTGCCAACCTCACCTGCCGAGCGCGTGTTCCTGACATCAAGTTGTGAGAGGTTATTCCCTAAACCAATTACATGGCCATGAGCATCGACTAAACCAGGTAATAACGTGGCTTGCTTACCATCAATAGAGGTGGCGTCAGGGAAGCTGTTTTTAATTGAGTCATTGCCTGTTTTTACGACTTTACCGTCTTTAAAAACCAGTGCTGAAAAGTGTTGGGTTTCGCCCTTGTAGGTAGGCGTGTAGCCATTTACATTGTAAATAACTGTGGTGTTGGCAAAACAGCTAAGCGAAGCTGTTGCTAGTAGGCTGATGATAAGTTTCATAATCTTCTAATAGTTTTTATTGATTTATGAAAACAGTATCAGAGTTGCAGTAAACTGCAACTCAGCAGCAATTAAATAGTTAACCTGGACTGTTTATTTGCTTGCGTAGACCTTAAATTCACTAAGCGATAATTTATTATCTTTATCGCTGTCATAGTTTTTGAAACGTGACCATAGAGCAGGGTCTCTCGCAGACTCTGAGCGAGTCAGGTAACCATCGTCATTACGATCAAGTTGTTTAAATTTTTCACCAATACTATCTGCAGCAAAACTCACTGTGCTAGTTACACAACATAAAATTAGGCTGGCAAAGGTTAATTTTGACATTACTTTAACTCTTGTTTGTTAAATAGTGTTTAAATTCAAGGAGCGATATTTGTTGATCTTTATCTGTATCCCACTGCGCCATGCGTTTTTGCAAGTGCGGTTGCGATGACAGTTCCTGCACAGATAAAAAGCCATTTTTATCTTTATCAAGGTGATCAAATCGTTGTTTTACATCCAATGCTAAGCTATTGAAGCTTATAGTAATTAAGGTACATGAAGCAAGCCAGAAAATTCTCATAATTACTCTCCAAATAAAAGTGCTTGCCATAATTTAACTCCCAAAATTTAAATCCGTTTACACATTCCCTCTGGGATTATGGCAAGCACTTTAAGCCGTTAAGGTTTGAATTTTTCAAACTCTTGTTCAGACAGAACCTGATCGCCGTTTTCATCCAGATCGGCAAATTGCTTAAGTAGGTTATCGTGTTTGGTTGCTTCAGTTAATGAAATCTCGCCGTCGGCGTTAATATCAAACTTAGCAAATCGAACATCCATTTGTGATGCTAAAACGGTGGCGCTGATAACTAAAAACATCAGCGAGAATGCAGCTAATAGTTGTTTCATTACAATCTCCTATTGAATAAACGACTGAAACTCAGAAAATGAAATTTGGCCATCTTGGTTACTATCAATTTGCGTAAAGTTGCCATGTAATAATGCATCTTCAGATGCTTCTGCTTCATTCAAAAAACCATTACTGTCTTTATCTAGTTCGTTAAACGTTGTTTGCAAATCAAGTGCATAACAACTTAACGAGATGAGACTTATAAGCAGGGTGGCTGCCAAGGCCGTTACTTTCATTTTGTGTCCTAAATAACTAATTTGCTTAGTACTAATCAAAATCAGTGCCAACATTAAAAGGTTTTAATTATCAATCGCTTATATTTATTATGTGGTTTTGAATGCGAAATAGTTACAGGGTATTGTGTCTTTTTTGCAACGATTTTCAGGTGTTAAAAGTTTATCCTTATTATTTCAATTAGTTAGCATGTTGCCAAATAGCAACTTTGTATCGGTTTTTGGGTGAAAATCAGTCCTTTTTAAGGTCGGATTCAGCGAGTGTCTAAGTTTGTTCACTAATAATCAGCATCTGCAATTATGTTGAGAGTGAATATGCAAAATAAAGTAGCGATAAAAATAAAACAGTTACTCAATTGGCGACCTAGTCTTATTGGCCAGTTCGTCTGTAGCATTTTGCTGTCTTTGCTGCCGTTATCCTTGGTGGTGATTTTATTTTTAAATGCGCTCAATAAGCAGCTTGCAGTGACTCAAGAAATCGTCGGTGACAATTACGAAATCACTAAAGCATTTAATAACCTCAAACAAGACTTAAATAGCTTAGAAAGGGCAACTCGACAAAATTGGGTGCTTAAAAGTGAATCCCTCGATAGCTTGATTGCCAATAAGTGGCAATCTTCACTGCAAAGTATTGATGAGCTTATATTTTTAAGCCCAACCGCTGATTATGTCTCGCAGTGGCGGCAACTGGCTGAGGTATTACAATTTGCACAACAGCACTTGTTGATAGAGCAAAAGCAAGACGGTGAGTTATTTGCTCCTGCCAGCAAGCTTATCAGTGAGCAAACAAATTGGCTCAAAGAGCAAAATGAATTACGCATCACAAAAAATCAGCAGCAATTAAAAGCACTTCAAACTTCATTCATTAATTGGTTAGTTGCGTTAATTCCTCTCACGTTATTGGTTGGAGGCGGGTTTCTTTGGCGGATCAGCGGACGCCTGAGAGAGCTTACACATGTGATTGATAAACTAGGGCAAGGCCATTGGCAGCAAAAAATTCAAGTTCGCGGCTCGTCAGAGTTAGTTGAATTAGGTAATAAATTAGAGTGGGTTCAAGCACAGCTACATATGCTTGAGCAGCAAAAAGATACGTTTTTACGCCATGTGACACATGAATTAAAAACCCCCCTTGCTTCGATGGTTGAAGGCACAGACTTACTTACAGATGAAATTGTTGGTCCAATCAATAGCGAGCAACAAGCCGTCCTCGAGTTAATAACACAAAGTATGGTGCGGCTCAGAGCCATGATTGAAAGCTTATTGAGTTACAACGCCATTCGCACGAGTAAGCAAAGCCTAAGCGAGCTTAACTTTAACTTGATGATGAATAAAATTGAGCGTCATTTTGAGCACCGATTATCAGCGCGTGACTTATCCATTGTTTGGGTGAATGAATTACCAAATAAAGCTTTGTTTATCTCAATTGAGCTACTTGAAATGGTGCTCATTCAGCTTACCTCAAATGCGCTGAAGTTTTCGCCAGAACATGAGTCAGTGACAATAAAAGCAAGCTTAAAGCAGGGACAGTTAATTTTGAGTGTCAGCGACTTAGGTGTAGGGATAGAGGATACTGAAAAAGCCGCTGTATTTGGGGCTTTTTACCAAGGTAAGAATGCAAAACAACATACTGAAATGGGCAGCGGACTCGGTTTAACTATCGTTAAAGAAACTGTTGAACAATTAAACGGTAAGCTCTCTATTACAGATAATGAGCCACAAGGGTGTGTATTTACAGCCATTTTACCAATTCAATTAACCCAAGGAGTTAACTGATATGGGCTTAGCGAATAAAGCCAGTTTTATGCTTGTTATAGGCACACTTTTTATAACAGGGTGCACGATCACGCAAAAGCATGTTGAGCCAGAGCAAGTAGAGCCGACAACAGATGTGAAACCTCAAGGGCAACCTAATCCAAAGCCTCGGCCGAAAAGTGAGCCGCTATACCCGCCTGCAAGTAAAGTCATTGCTTGGCATGCAGCCAAGTGTGGTGGCTTTAAAGCGGGTTCTGATAAAGCAAATTATGTCGGCGAAAATGAGCTAAAGCGTCTGTTTGAGTCAATTTGTTTACTCGGTGCTTCTGAGCCAGAAAAAGCCCTTAATCAGCTTGAAAAAAGTGACCATGCTTTTTATTGGCCAGATGATATTAAGCAGTATCTATGGTTACAAAAGCAATATTTACAACAGAATTTAGCAGCAAAACAAGCAAAGCAAGCACTGAGTGATGAAATGGAAAAAACCTTATCGTCGCTTGCGACTATCGAACAACAACTTCTGCTACGTGAAGAAACCAAGGAGCAGTAATCATGAATGAAGTAACAAAACCACGGGTTTTATTAGTAGATGATGATGCGAGTTTATTAAAGCTACTGGCAATTAGAATTGAGTCAAAAGGTTATTTGGTTAGTACCGTTGAAAGTGGCATTGAGGCATTACAAACGCTAAAAAACCAAACCTATGATGCGGTGATCACCGACTTAAGAATGGATGAAATGGACGGCATGGCTCTACATCGCCAGTTACAAAGTCGTTATCCTTCAATGCCGGTGATTATGATGACAGCACATGGTTCGATACCTGATGCAGTGGAAGCGACGAAGCAAGGTATATTTGCATTTATTACCAAACCGGTTGATAAAGATGAGCTGTTCGACAGCCTTGCTAAAGCTATCGAAATTCATGGTGTACACGGCGATGAAACACCGACACAAACCAATATAGTCACCCGTAGCGGGGCGATGTTGCATTTACTTGAGCAAGTTAAATTGCTTGGTCCAACGCAAGTGAATGTGTTGATCTCTGGTGCCAGCGGCACAGGTAAAGAGTTGCTTGCACAAGCAATACATCAACACAGCCATGTTAGTGACGGGCCATTTGTGGCAATTAACTGCGGCGCTGTGCCGGGGGAGCTTTTAGAGTCTGAATTATTTGGGCATAAAAAAGGCGCGTTTACAGGTGCAGTCAAAGACCATCAAGGTTTGTTTCAACAAGCACAAGGTGGTACCCTTTTTCTAGACGAAATTGGTGATATGCCGCTAAATTTACAAGTAAAACTGCTTAGGGTTTTACAAGAGAAAACCATTCGTCCTGTGGGCTTTCAAGAAGAGATCCCAATTGATGTGCGAGTGGTGTCGGCGACCCATAAGAACCTCCCTGAGGCAATCAATAATCAGCAGTTCCGTGAAGATTTATATTACCGATTAAACGTGGTGAACTTAAAATTGCCTCCGCTTTGTGAACGCCGAGAAGATATTAGTTTGCTAGCACAGCATTTTGCAGGTCTTATTGCTAAACGTATGGGGCAAGAGCAAAAGCAGTTTGCTAATGATGCGATGCATGCCTTGGTGCGCTATGACTGGCCGGGTAATATTCGTCAATTACAGAATGTGATAGAGCAGGTAGTAGCTCTTACACCGGGTAAAGTGATTGCAGCTCAGTTGGTAGAGAGTGCATTAAACAGTAATATTAGTATTGCTGAACCGCTTTCGTTAAATGATGCAAAAAAAGAATTTGAGCGAGATTATTTAATTAATACGCTGAAGATGTCAGCAGGTAATGTTGCCGAAGCCGCAAAACTTGCGAAACGTAATCGCTCAGATTTTTATAAATTAATTAAAAAGCACAACATTAATGTTGAAAGTTTAATATAAGGAAAAACATGGCGCTTTTTTTAGTCTATCTGGGCGGTCGTATTCAAGGTTGCCACATTGAAATGCACGACGTTCGATTTGTCGTAGGCGATAACATTGAGCAAACCTATTCAAAACTTAAAGCGCAATGGGTGGGTGATAAAAGCAATGTGCACATGGATAGCTATATGCAAATTCAGCATATTGATGGCTATCAGGTCGAAGTGGTTGATACCCAGTATAATCAAGCTGAAAAACTATACTTTGTAAATTTAGGTGCTTACCGAGCAGATAGCCTTGCTGAGCAACATGATTTTGCGTTGTATGTTGCGCGTAGTAGTGAAGAAGCTAAACAACGCGCTAAAGAGTCTTTATTGGCTGGGTTGACTCATCTTCATAAAGATGATTTACACGATGTAGACGATTGTTTTGCGATTGATTTGTTAGATAGTAACTTATCAATCAAATTAACGCCAAGCGGGCAAGCACAAGCAATGAAGCCCGATTGGTTTGGCTATCACGTTCTGTAATACCAATCCGCAATAATACTTAATCATTTTGAGGGATTAAACCTGTCGCTAGCTGCGTTAAAAATTTCTGATTTAGAACAACTAAATAATGAAATTTTTGCCTTGCTATCAACGAGGTTTTCTTGCCTCAAAATAGACCACTTAATTAAGCGAATTGGTATAAGCTAATCTTGGTTATCGTTTTTACTGGCAACTTTAAAGGCGATAATCACCAACCCAAACAAGGCAAATGGCAGTGCAGCGAGTAAATACTCAACGGTATGGCTGTCTTGGTAGTTAGGCTGGAGTAGGAAGTGACCTGCAACACAAAGTAAAATAGCCACGAACAAAACGGGCAGTAAAATCAGTTCTTTTTTAGGTGAGTGTTTTTTCATTACAAGGCGTTATATTCCAAAGGTGCGCCATTGTAATGAGCTACCCTTAGCTAGGTCAAATAAGTTGCTTTGTAGTTTGCTTTATATTGCGCTGTATCAACTTTTTTAGTGTCAGCTTTAACAGGCTGCTTTTTTGGAGCTGCTGGTTTATCAGTTGTTTCATTATAGCTAAATAGCCCCATAATGAATTCAATCTCTTCACGTTGTAATCCAGATCGCATGATGCCCTCCAAAAAATAATTTGCCGTTTGTATTACAAATATTACGTCCTGTAATCTGAATTATCGGTGAATATCGCGCCACTAAACTGTAATCATATGTAACGCAAATGTGCTTATTTAATAGGCAGTTCCACAGTAAACACAACACCTGTGCCATCATCTAAATTTTCTGCTAATACTTTACCGTGATGGTAATCGCAAATAAGCCTTACAATATAAAGACCTAAACCCAAGTGGGGCTGCTGCTGATGTTGCTGACTTCTCACTGAGACCATTGAGTCGAAGATATGTTCAACTAATCCATCAGGTAATAGAGGACCTTGGTTGCTAATTGTTAGTACTGCGTGTTGATCTTGCTTGGTTAAACTCACGGAAATTGTGCTTTGTGGGGTTTTAAACTCAAGAGCATTGTTGATGAGCTTATCGAGCAATTGGGCAATAAACTCTGGTGCGCCTATAACATTTAACGGCTCTTTATCAAGCGACAAAGTAAATAGACTTTCACCATAGGTTATTTGATAGCCCTGCATGCAGCCGGTGATCACCTTGGTCAGGTCAAACTCTTCAGCCTCGGCACTTTGAATACTTTGTTCAAGGCGCGTTGCTTCACTCATGGTGGTAATTATTTTGCCTAACCGCTCAACCCCTTCACTGGCACGGTCGAGGTATTTTTGACTCACTTCAGATTGCGGCTGCATTTGTAGGTTTTCAAGCGATGACCGCACAACAGCCACAGGCGTACGTAGTTCATGGGAGAGTCGTGATGACATATTTTCTAAGTAATCAGTATAACCACTCAAGCGACTAACAATGTTAGCAAAACTGCGAGAAAGGTCGCCAATTTCGTCATTCGAATCGGCATAAGTAATTTTGCCGGTGATGCGCCCTTGAGCATCAATAGCTTGCTCGGCATTGTCACGTAAGCGGCGAATACGGCTAGAAATTCTAGAAGCAAAAAAGAACAGTGTCACAGTGCCAACAAGCATCACCGCTAAAATGACATTAAAGAGCTTCTCTAACGATTTATTACGCAGAGTGCGCACGCCGTTGGTGGTTTCTTCTGCGATTACTGCACCAATGACTTTATCTTGGATCCAAATAGGGTAGGCCGCCGATAAAATAACGGCTTTGTTATCTGGGGTTAAGCGCCATGATGATGCGGGTTTACCATTTAAAGCACTGGCTATGTGAGTACCTTGCATCGCTGCGACATCATGTAAGGTATCAATAAACTCATTTTCTGGGCGAGTTAAAATTTTATAGTAAAGTGGGTGTAAGTAATCTTGCTCAAAGCGTTGCCACCAGGTTGTTGCTGGCTCCTCTTTTAGGCCGTCAGCCCACACGCCATCGGCATGATGAATTGAGCCTGATTGCGCAAGTACACGATGATGGTTATCGACGACCCAAATCCGACTACCACTGTGGCCCATGCCTTTCAAAATACGGTTAATTTCTGGCGAAGGCACCAAAACAGAGCCGATATCATTGGGATTTTGCAGGTTTGAAGTCGACATAAGCTGAGGCTCAACCTTGTCTTCATCCCAGTCTTCAATAGCAAAACCGAGCTTATTACCTAACATCGAAAGCGGAAAACGCAGCTCTATGTTGTAACCCGTGTCGGTGCTTTTAAAGTAGCCTTGGATTTTCGTGACCGGCTCTTGTGTTGTGGCATCAAAAGCATTGACCCAGCCATCTTGACGGGCAGCCACCACATAACTTTTAAATTCACCTTCAGGTGTTTTTAACATGATCTGTAAGTGATCATTGCGGGTAAAGCTAAGCACATTTTTAGCACGATACACCAGTGAGCTGTCAGTGACTTTAAATGCTGCATAAAGGTAGTTTTCGTATTTGCCCACCATGTGATCAAAACTTAGATCACTTGGTTGATGATCATTGCTTAACCCCTGTAAATAGCGTTTGTCATAATGCCAAAATAAGCTTTGATAAGGCTGCCATTCCGACAATTTGCCATCAAGTTGAATCGGGTTATTTAGGTTATAGGCGTATAAATCTCGACCTTTTACAACTTGATCTAAAAAGTTGGTTTGCGAGTCAAACAAAGCAGGGCGTTCATGTAATGCGGTAGCGAGTGCGCGGGTGGTGCCCACTAAGGTTTTTTCTTGCCCTTGTCTTAAGAACTTTTCCATTTCCCAAACATACTCATAGCCAAGCCAAGGCAATAAAAATAAAAAGCAGGATAAGAAAATAAACTTTGTTCTAAGCCCCAAACGCAGCATTAAGCTTGCTCCCAGCGATAACCCATACCGTAAACGGTATCAATGCAGTCAAATGCATCATCTAAAGCAATAAACTTTTTACGAATGCGTTTTACATGCGAGGTAATAGTGCTGTCATCAACATAAATTTTCGCATCACTCATTAATTCGTTGCGGCTTTTTACATGGCCTGGGCGCTGTGCAAGCGAATGTACCATCCAAAACTCTGTCACGGTTAAATCAACCAGTTGCTCTTGCCAAAACACCTGCATGCGCTGGGTATCTAACTTTAATGGGCCGCGATGCAAAAGAGCGGTTTGATCGGCGGGTTGATCGAAGGCATCAAGGCGTCTAAACAATGCGCCAATGCGAGCAGCAAGATGCGCCATACTGATGTCTTTGGTTAAGTAATCGTCGGCTCCCATGCGCAGACCGCATACGGTATCAATTTCGCTATCGCGGGCGGTTAAAAATATAATCGGTAAGGTTTTAGAAAGACTGCGTAATGTTTGGCAAAGTAAAAAACCACCATCCACTTCATGGCCAAGGCCAATATCAACAATGGCTAAATCTGGTAAAGATTGACTAAATGCCAGTTCAGCACTGGCTCTGTCAGCAAAGCCTACAACTTGATAGCCCTGAGCACTGAGCATTTCTGTGTAGTTTTCGCGGATTGCTGTTTCATCTTCAACGATTGCTATTTTCTTCATTGTTAATACTTACTTAAATTCTTTCTATAGCGAACTATACCTAATTTTTTGCCTTGCGTACTGGCAAAAACGCGATTGCCATTTTTCTGCCACAATTGCTCAGCAGTTTGCCTTTTTTGATCCCCTTTATTGCCATTTCGACTTGTTTTAATAGCTCCATACCAAGTTCGCAACATCAACCAATGTTGCCAAGCAATTAAGTAGAAAAAGGATTAAACCATGAAAAAATTAATTATCGCCGCTGTCATCACGTCTGCTGTATCTGTAGCCCCTTTTGCAGACGCTGCGAGTAAAACAAAACAAGAAACACCAAAAGAAACAGCCATTGGCTTAGGTGCTGGCGCAGTTGTCGGTGGTTTGTTAGGTGGCCCAGTGGGCGCATTTGTTGGCGCGTTTGCTGGCGGTTTAATTGGCGAAAAAGAAGCCGCAGACAACACTATTGATGAACAAGCCCACGCATTAGTTGTAATGAAAGAGCAAACCGCAGATTACCAACAAGTAATTGCCGATAACGCAGCCCTAAGTGAGCAGCTTGAATTATTAGCTGACGAAAAAGAGCAGTTATTACAAGCCCAATTAAACACCTTACTGGCTATGACGGTACAATTTAAAACAGGCTCTAGCGAAATAGCCCCGCATTTTGCTAATCAACTCGACAAAGTCGCGCAGTTACTGATTGCCCAGCCAAATCTGGCTATCGACTTAAATGGCTTTGCAGATCAACGTGGTGATGAATTGGCTAATTTAATGCTTTCAAAACAGCGTGTAAATGCTGTGCAAAGCTACTTAATTAAACAAGGCGTACCTCATACGCGCTTAACCGCAACCGCCTTTGGTGAGCAGCAAAGTGTTGCCGATTCAAATAACTACGAAGAAAACGTGTTTGATCGCCGCGTAACTTTAACGACACGCCCTGTGTCACAAAGCAGCTTACGCACAGCGCAAAGTAACCACTAATTCATCTGTCGATGGAGTGACATATTATGTTGAGTAACCGTACCAAAAGGCTCCTTTTTGGGAGCCTTTTTATCCTCTTATTAGGTTATGCAGTTAACCCTGCATTTGCAGCCAATGCCAGTGCCGAACTGCGTTTTTATGATGACTCAAATAGCCAAGTATCGTCGGGTTTATTAGTGAAAAACGACGTCACTATGACGCTCACTGGGCTTATCAATCATGTTGTGGTTAAACAACGTTATCAAAACCCGCACCCGTTTGCGGTAAATGCCCGTTATGTGTTTCCGTTACCTGATGAAAGCGCAGTTCATGCCATGCAAATGCAAATTGGTGAGCGCATTATCACCGGTAACATTGCCCTTAAACAGCAGGCTGAGCAGCAATTTGAGCAAGCTCAAAAACAGGGTAAACGTGCCGCTTTAGTTCGTCAGCAACGTGCGAACATTTTCTCTACTGATGTGGCAAACCTTGGAGCTGGGAAAGAGATTGAAATTACCTTGCAATACCAAGAGATAATCGGTTTTCGAGATGGTGTATTTTCACTGCGTTTTCCTACCACTATCACGCCGCGCTACGAACCTTTAACGGCAGAACTGCAGCAAAAAGCGTATCTAGAAAATAAAGACACAGATCAGCAGAACGACGCAACAGCTAACAAAGCGCAAGTGGCATCAGCGTGGCTAAAACCTGTTTTTCATCGTGCACAAAGCCAAGAGTCTGATGCGAGCCTCAACCTTGCTATTTCGATGGATATTGGCCTTGAGCTCAGTGATATCAGCGCTAATTTAGTGGGTCTGCAAATTGATAATCCAAGTTTTGGTCGGTACCAGTTATCACTTAATCGTGATGTTCCAATGGATAGAGACTTTGAGCTTACATTTAAACCCCTTGATAAAGCCCACTCACAGGCTGCATTTTTTACCGAAACAGTAGCAGGGCAAGAATATGGTTTACTGATGTTAGTACCGCCAAGCGATCACTTTACCTCGCAAGCTCGTCTGCCTCGCGAAATGGTATTTGTTGTTGATACCTCTGGCTCAATGCATGGCCAATCAATGGAGCAGGCCAAACAAGCCTTGTTTTATGCTTTATCGTTATTGGATGAAAATGACAGTTTTAACATCATAGGCTTTGATAACGAAGTGTCGGTATTAAGTGATACGCCAATGATTGCCAATGACTTTAACATTCGCCGTGCAGAGCGCTTCATTTATGGCCTACAAGCCGATGGCGGCACCGAAATCGCAAAAGCATTGACTCAGGTACTAGATGGTAAGCAGCATGATGGCTTTGTACGCCAAGTGGTGTTTTTAACCGATGGCAGTGTGGGTAACGAAACGCAGCTATTTAAACAAATTCAAACAGATTTAGGTGACAGCAGGCTCTTTACCGTCGGTATTGGTAGCGCGCCTAATAGCTTTTTTATGACCAGAGCTGCTGATATTGGCCGTGGTTCATTCACTTTTATTAGTAGCACCAACCAAGTACAGCCCAAAATGCAGCTGCTCTTTGATAAGCTGGCGCATCCTGCAGTTACAGAGCTTGCTCTTGAAGGCGACAAAGCAGCACTTGAATATTGGCCATCGCCATTACCTGATTTGTATTTTTCAGAGCCGGTTTTGGTTGCCGTAAAGCTTGATGGCAGTCAGCACTTAACGTTAAAAGGGCAAACAAACACAGGGCCACTCACCATTAATTTAGCAACCGCCAATGCTGCACAAGGCGAAGGTATCGCTAGACTCTGGGCCAGACAAAAGATTAAGTCGTTGCTGCTTTATAACGAAAAACAGGCGGTACGCGCAGAAGTCGAAGCACTGGCACTTCAGCATCATTTACTTAGCCCTTTTACAGCCTTTATTGCAGTTGATAACTACGCGGGTAATGAGGTTGCAGAGCGTTCAATGCAAGTGCGAAACAAACTTCCTAACGGCATGACGCTACCGCAAACCGACGGACAAAGCCGAGTGTTTATGCTACTTGGGTTGCTGCTGCTTACATTCTCATGGTTATGGCAATGGCGGCGCTAAAAAAAGCGCTGCCAGTTTGCAGCGCCTTACTTGGCATCGCATTGTTTGTTAATGGCGGATATATGCAGGCGAAAGCGTGGCTGGCACAGGCTCTGATTGAGTCTGCTTGGCAGCAAGCTTTGCAAAGTCCTAATGAGCAAGTAAGGCCTTGGTTTTACGCCGATGGTTATGTCACTGCACATATAAATTGGCCAAGTCAGCAGCAAGAGGTGACTGTACTTGCTGGTGCATCGGGGCGAAACCTCGCGTTTGCCCCCGGGCATTTTTTGCCAAGCGGTGAACTTGGCAGCTCAAAAGGGGTGTTAATAGCTGGCCATAACGACACCCACTTTGCATTTTTAAAACATGTCGCAGTGGGTGAGCAGTTCAGTATGCAGTTGCAAAATGGCCAGATTGAGCACTATCAAGTTCGTAGCATTGATATTATTCATCAAAGCGAACAGGGCTTCTTAGCACAATCAGGCCTTTATTTATTAACCTGTTACCCTTTTGACTCGTTAGCTTCAGGGACAGAGTTTAGGCTATTGGTGTCGGCTGATAAATTATCGTCGTCTACGTCAACTTTCAGCTCTTGATGACGTTGACTAACAATAACACCGGCGAATACCACTGCAATACTCACCCATTGCCATAGTGTGAGTACTTCGCCAAGTAAAATAGCTGACAAAATTAACGCAAAAATTGGAATGAGGTTTGAATAAGCAGCAGCAGTTAATACCGACACCTTACTAATGGCGTAGTTGTACATGCCATAGCCGCCTAAAGTGACACATGAGCCTAAATATAAAATGCTCAATAGGGCACTTAAATCGTGCTGATTTTCGCTGGGTAGTTCGATGAAAAATAAAAAAGGCGCAAAGAACAAACTACCACTAAACCCTTGAATTGCAATTAAAGTAAGTGGTGAATAGCGGGTCACTAAGTGCTTTACACTGACGGTATAAAAGGCGGCGCACACCATCGCCATCAATTCTAAAAAGTTACCGAGCAGTGGGTTAGGGGCTTGCTCTGTGCTTGGTGATAATAGCGTTAATAAAATACTGCCACCAATACACAAGGTAAAACCAACGACGATGGCTTTACTGATGTACTCTTTTAATATTAAGAACGCCAAAATAGCGACGATAATTGGTAAACAAGAGACAATTACCCCAGCTTGCGATGCCGAAGTATATTCAAGAGCATGCCCTTCAAATAAATAATAAAAACAAGGCTCAGCCAGTGACATACCAATTAAATACTTCCAGTCACCTTGTTTGAACTTAAAGCGGATCACATAGCGCCATAAACATAAGCTAATCAATAATGTGGTTAGCATTCTTAAAAAAATGACTAATACGGGATCATAAACATTGATTGCATGCTTTAAAGCAATGTATGAGCTACCCCATAAAAAGGTCGCAATAATTAAGCATAAACTGGCTGGCATAGGTGTCGCTATTGAGTAAAAAAACGAGAGCGCGATCCTAGCATGAATTTTTTTAACTTGTTCAAAAACTGTTAGCTGGTATATATAAATTCTCTATTTTAATTACAGAATATAAGAATCAAATGCAAAGGCCACACGTCGTTGTTGTAAAGCTGGGCACAAGCGTGCTGACAGGCGGTACCGACAAATTAGATAAAGCACACATGGTTGAACTTGTTCGCCAATGTTGCGAGTTAAAAAAGCAGGGTTATCAGGTTGTTTTAGTATCAAGTGGCGCGGTTGCCGCAGGTCGCGAGCAACTTATTACTCCCTGTGGTCGTTCTTTGATTGAAAAACAAATGCTTGCCGCTATCGGCCAAGGGCAGCTTATTCATATTTGGCAGAGCTTGTTTGCTTTGTATGGAGTGAATGTTGGGCAAATGCTCTTGACCCGCGCCGATGTAGAAGACCGTGAACGTTACTTAAATGCCCGCGATACCTTAAATGCGCTACTCGCTCATAATGTGGTACCAATTATTAACGAGAACGACGCCGTGGCCACCGCCGAAATTAAAGTCGGCGATAACGATAACTTATCTGCTTTAGTCGCAATTTTAGCAAATGCAGAAAAGCTGTTACTGCTAACTGACCAAGAAGGTTTATTTACCGGTGATCCGCGCTCTGATGTGAATGCCACACTCATCAATGAAGTGACGCATATTAATGATGAACTCAGAGAGCTCGCTGGTGGCAGTGGCACAACCCTAGGTACCGGAGGTATGGCAACCAAACTGCAAGCGGCCGATATTGCACGTCGCGCCGGTGTTGAAGTCATTATTGCCAAAGGCGCTGGCAAAAATGTGATTTTAAATTGCATGGCCGATAAGCTCCCAGGTACACGATTTTTAAAACTCACCGCACCAAAAGATGGCCGTAAAAAGTGGCTTCTTGCTGGGCCTAAAAGTAGCGGACAATTAGTGATTGATGATGGCGCAAGCGCCGCGCTTAAAGAACGTGGCGCAAGCCTTTTGGCTAAAGGCGTAAAAACAGTGCGAGGGCAATTTGAACGTGGTGATGTGATTGAAGTAGTGACGAGTCAAGGCCAGTGTATTGCTAAAGGTCTCGTTAATTTTAATCATCAAGAAATTGATCAAATTAAAGGTTGCCATTCATCGCAAATCACCCAGTTGCTTGCGTTTGCGCCGAGCAGTGAAGTTATTCACAGAGATGATATGATTTTGTTATAGTTTTTTAGTATTTCTGATAAAGTTAACTAAACTAAAGTTATATATAGTTTTGGGGACTTTATAGATGGCGTCTAACGCTTGCGGACATGACTGGGTTGTAGAAATTACGCAACAAGAAGAAGAGGCTGGACTTGACGAGGCGCTTATAAAATCTGTGAGCGAATTGGAAGAGTTTTCGCGCTATGCAATCTATATTAACAAAGTCTTCAAACCCGGTTTCCCAGCCCGTCTACTAAATAAAGACTCGTTGATAGAAGAGCTTACTGAGTCTGAAGTTAATGAACTTATTGATAAGGTTAGCCGTAACAAAATTCGTATAAGTCGAAACTATGGCTTTATTTCGACTTACATACCTGTTTATTACATGGGTAATGTGGTTGGCGTGCTTGTTGTTGAGTCAGAAAAAGAGTTGTCAGAGAGATGTAGTATGTTGGCAATTTATATGCTCAACATTTATGCCAACCAACTAGCGCTGCTTTATAAATCACAATTGGATCCCCTCACTGAGTTACTTAACAGGCAAACTTTTGATAAAAAAGTCATCGATATCGCATCAACTACTGTAAAAGGACAAAGCGAATTAGATCCCCATCATCGCCAATGGTATCTTGCTATTGTTGACATTGACCACTTTAAAAAAGTGAATGACAACTATGGCCATGTTATCGGTGACGAAGTGATTTTGTTAGTCGCTCAACTGTTAAAAAATAACTTTCGTATTGAAGATTACGTGTTTCGTTACGGTGGTGAAGAGTTTGCAGTGCTATTTCAAGCAAGCGACGAGTTAGATGCACGTAATGCACTCAATCGTTTTCGCGGATGTGTTGCCGAATACCCGTTCCCGCAAGTGGGTAACTTAACCGTGAGTAGCGGTTTTATGCCGATTTATGAGTTTGAAATGGTTGCCAGTCTTGTGCAAAAAGCCGATCAAGCCTTGTATCACTCAAAAAACAAAGGCAGAAATTGTGTTACAGCCTATTCTGAATTAGATATCCCAGATTCTCAATGCAGTGATGACTCAATAGAGCTGTTTTAGCCTGTTGCAGCGTCTCTTGCTGTGTTAAAATTGGCCACTATTTTTAGAACCCTATGAGAAGGTGAGATGAAGTTTGTTCGTTGGTTGTTAGGCCGCATCATTTTGTTTTTTGATTTTGTATTCACGCCACGTAGTAAAAAGCGTCCGGCTGCTGAGCAAGCGGCGCTTGATTCAGTGACATCACGATTTAAGTTATATCAATTTAAGGCCTGCCCATTTTGTGTGAAAGTTCGTCGTGCAATTAAGCGTCAAGGTCTTTCAGTTGAAACTCGTGATGCCAAAAGTAACGAGCAATTTCGCCAAGAGCTTTTAGAGCAGGGCGGAAAAATCAAAGTGCCTTGTTTACGTATTGAAGAAAACGGCCAAGTAACTTGGCTGTATGAATCAAACGATATCATTGCTTATTTAGATAAAGTCGCTGCATAAAGCGGCTTTACACTTCGATTATAGCCCGTGCTGTGCTAGCATTTGGGCAAATTTTTTAATTGTCTTTTGAGAGATATAACCATGACAATTCGCACCCGTGTTGCTCCGTCACCGACAGGTGACCCGCACCTAGGTACAGCATACATCGCATTATTTAACTACTGTTTTGCTAAGCAGCAAGGCGGTGAGTTTGTGTTACGTATTGAAGATACAGACCAAGTTCGTAGTACGCCAGAATCAGAGCAAGCTATTATGGATAGCTTGAAATGGTTAGGCTTAAACTGGGATCACGGTCCCGATGTTGGCGGTGAGTTTGGTCCATACCGTCAGTCTGAGCGTAGCGATTTATATAAGAAATTCGCGCATCAACTCGTTGAACAAGGTAAAGCGTTTTATTGTTTTGCTACGAGCGAAGAACTAGATCAAATGCGTGAAGAGCAAATGGCCGAAGGTCTGCGCCCTAAATACGATGGTCGTGGTTTAAACCTTTCTGAAGATGAAATTAAAGCAAACCTTGAAGCGGGTAAGCCTTACGTAATTCGTATGAAGATCCCAAGCGAAGGCACGTTTAAGTTTAACGACTACTTACGTGGCGACATTGAGATCCCATGGGAAAATGTAGACATGCAAGTGCTACTTAAGGCCGACGGTTTCCCAACTTACTTCCTTGCCAACGTTGTTGATGATCACCACATGCAAATTAGCCACATTTTCCGTGGTGAAGAGTGGATCAACTCAGCGCCTAAGCTATTAAAATTATATGAAGACTTTGGTTGGGAAGCGCCAGTACTTGGTCACTTACCGCTTCTTCGTAACCCAGATAAGTCAAAATTATCGAAGCGTAAAAACCCAACTTCAATCAACTACTATAAAGAAATGGGTTACCTACCAGAGGCACTATTAAACTATTTAGGCCGTATGGGTTGGTCAATGCCAGATGAGCGTGAAAAGTTCACTTTAGATGAGATGATTGAGCACTTCGATATGAAACGTGTGTCGCTTGGCGGCCCTATTTTCGATATCGATAAGCTTAGCTGGTTAAACGGTATGTGGATCCGTGAAAACTTATCTGATGCTGAACTAATGCAACGTTTTGTTGATTGGAAATTTAATACTGAGCTATTCGCCAAAGTATTGCCAGAAGCAAAAACGCGAATTAATACGCTTTCTGACATGGTTGACCTTGCCGGTCACTTCGTGGGTGGTATTCCAAGCTATGATCCTACGCTATTAACAGCGGGTAAAGCTGATGAAGATGTAATCCGTCAAGCATTACAGTTCTTCATCTGGCAATTAGAAGGTTTACGCAGTTGGGAAAAACCAGCGATTTTTGCTATCGCAAAAGAAGTTGCAACTTTCCATGAGTTGAAGATTAAAGACTTCCTTGAGCCAATTTTCGTGGCTATCACAGGTAAGACATCTTCAACATCAGTACTTGATGCAATGGAAATTTTAGGTTCAGACCTTTCACGTGCTCGTTTACGTGTAGCATTAGCGCATATTGGTGTGTCTAAAAAGCAAGCTAAAAACATTGAGCGTGCCTATCGCGATTATCCACAAGCATAATCGTGATAAAACTTCCAAAAACCGAGCTCTATGAAGTGACCCCATAAAGTTGGACTCTTTGCTAAGCGGTTGCCAAGGCCTGATTTCGATACTGTATCGGACTCAGGCCTTTTAGTTTCAGCTTAATACGCTCATTGTTGTAATAGTGGATATATTCTTTGATGCTTTCAATAAGATCATTCACGTCTTTAAACGTTTCGTTGTGGTACATCTCACTTTTCAATATGCCGAAGAAGTTCTCAGCAACCGCATTATCTAAACAATTTCCTTTTCTAGACATACTTTGTTTCAACCCTTTTTCCTTGAGGTGATTTTGATATTGTTTGTTTTGATATTGCCACCCTTGATCTGAGTGTACTACTGGCTTTTCATTTGGCTTTAACCTAGCTGTTGCTGTTTTAAGCATGTCAGTTACCAAAGGGAGTGCAGCGGATTTTCTGACTTCGTAACTGATGACCTCTTGGTTGAATAGGTCAATCATAGGCGATAAATATACCTTCTCATTATCCACTTTAAACTCCGTCACATCCGTCACCCATTTTTGATTTGGCTTCTGCGCAGTAAACTCGCGGTTAAGCATATTTTCTGCGATTTTACCCACTTCACCTTTATAGGATTTATAGCGCTTAGGCCTTACTTTTGACTTGAGGCCTAACTCATTCATCAGCCGTTGCACGCGCTTATGATTAACAAGTACCCCCATTGCTCTTAGGGCACTCGTAATTCTGCGATAGCCATATCGTCCTTTATGCGCGTGATAAATATCACGTATTTTTACCAGTAAATCATTGCTTGCACAGGGTTGCTTACAGGTAGTGCGATGATAATAGTAAACACTCTTTGATAGCCCAGTGGCCTTTAATAGGTGTTGTAAGCTATGTTTTGCCTTGAACTCTTCGACGACTACCGTCTTGTCTTTGCTTTTTTCTTTCTGGCTTGAGCCAAGGCTTCTAACTTTTTTAGCACATCATTCTCTGCTCGTAAGTAGGCTAATTCTTCTCGTAACTCCTCCTCAGTCATTTGCTCTACTGGTTTTGATGAAGAAGAATTATTTGTCATGACTGGCTTACCTTTTTTCTGTGGTTTGAGACGGGATATACCATCACGAGCATAAAGCTTTTGCCATTGGAAAAGAATACCTGGAGACGATAAATCGAAGAAAGCACTGGTATAACCGAGAGACCAACTGTTTGCTGTCATCGTTTTTAACACTTCAGCCTTAAATGCTTGAGAATAAGGTTTGTGAACAGACCTGAAGCTTTCAGCGCCATGAATTCGATAAATAGCGGTCCAATATCGGACCTGCCTATCTGTAACATTAAATCTGTTACTTACCGCCGAAGAGCTTTCAGACAAAGCGAGTTCAGCTATTTTGAGCTTGAATGCTCGGTGATGTTTGGACATAAAAAGACCCCCAGTAATTGGAATGTCCAACTATTGGGGGTCACTTCACTATGCTCGGTTTTTTTATGTTTGATTGACAGGTTAGGTGGTTTTTAAGCAAGCTGAGTTAAATGTAATACCTTTTACAAAACAGGTTTGGAAGTTAGCTCTCATATTTGGCTACTGAAATAACCAAAAAAAACTAAAAACTGAAAAGCAATGTAGCAAAATGTACATACTATTTTATATTTCATTCAATATGTTAGATTTAATTGATAGGGGATCATAAGCTATTTTTAACAGTGTAGACTGGAAAATAATTATACAAAAATGTAGGCAAACGATATGATCGCACCTGTAAGCGTTAAGAGTAGGCTATTGTTAGTGTTATATAGTTGCCATAACTGTTTTTAATTATGGTATCGAGGTGAATCAAGTTAATGAATAAATTGTTTGGCTTAGTATGTTGTTTAACTGCATCAACTGCGTTTGCGCAGGCTGATGATAAACAGCCGCAATTAATTAAAAAGTCGACAATTCATGCCAGCATTACGCTGGGCTATGGGGGAATCGAAAACCCTGTTCTTGATGCTGATGATATTACTTCACCAATTTTACCTAGCTTTGCTTACTATGGTGATAATTGGTATTTCGATGATTTCTCTGTTGGCTACAGCCTCTATGAAACTGAGAACTTCTACGTTGATTTACTTGGGCGCTTTAATGATGATGGTTTTTTCTTTGAGCTGGATGGGGTAGATAAACTCTATGCCATCGGTGTTGTTCGTTCGAGCTCTGGGCGACCTACATTACCTACCGCATCACCGATTAACCTAACGCCTATAGAGCGTGACCTTTCTTACATGGCGGGGCTTTCATCTGCGGTAAACGTCTACGATGGCATGTGGTTAAGTGCTGCGTATGTGCACGATGTAACCAATGTTCATAATGGTTATGAAATAATGTTCAACGGCTATCATGTATTTGAATTGCTTTCTGGTACTGCAGGTTTTGAAGCGGGTATTAATTACAAAAATGAAGAGCTGATCGATTATTACTACACGGTGAGTCCATCAGAAAGCAAAACGCGTTTACTAAGCTACAACTTAGAAAGTGCCACTAACTACTACTTAAAAGTAAGTTACGAATATCCTATTAGCGACAGTTTCAGCCTTGACTTCAAACTTAAACATACATGGCTTGATAGCAACTTAGCTAACTCACATATGATCAATAAAAACGGTTATTTTTCAGGTTTCACGGGAGTTACTTACCACTTCTAGGCCAACGAATGGTGATCTCTGCACCGCCTGTTTGCGAACTATTAGCCAAGCTAATTTTACCGCCATGCCAACTGGCAATACGATGCACGATATATAGTCCTAATCCATAACCACTCGCTAGTTTATCTCCTTCACCTTGTTTAAAAGGCTCAATCAACGCATCCGCATTAATTGGTAAGCCAGGTCCATCGTCTGTAATGCTTATACTGTAATAGCCCGCTTGTTCTGTGCTACTTATATGGATAGTGTGTTTTGCGTATTTTGTGGCGTTGATCAGTAAGTTTTGTACCGCGATTGCCATAAAGCTTGCTTCGCAATAGGCTGTGTCTACTTCAAAGGCTGGAATGAATTTGAGTTCTTTGTATAAATCGAATTTAGCAATTTCTGTGTTGATCAGTTTAGCTAAGTTAACTTTCTCCTGATTAAACACACTTTGTTGGTGCTCTAAGCGAGCGAACGATAGGTATTGCTCCAAGCGTAATTCAATCTCATCGATATCGCGTTCTATTTGGCTACTTTCTTGAGATTCCAAATCGGCAATCGTCAAAGCAAATCGCATACGGGTAAGGGGAGTGCGAATTTCATGAGAAATTATACGCGATAAGTCATTATGTAGCTGAACAAACTTATTGATGCGCTCAGACATATGGGTGAAGGTGCTGGCTAATGGCGCAATAGATGAATTTGGTTTTATATCAAGCTCTATGCGCTGCGGTTTTTTACTAAAGCGATGAGCTGCGCGTTGTAATAAGCTCAAATCGCGAAATACTGGGCGAATGAATAATAAGATCATCGCACCAAGTAAAAAGTAAAATGCAAAAAATGCAAGCCAGTCAGTTTTTGCTTGCGAAATCAAAGAAATGGGGCCAACTTTTTGGATGCTGCCGTTATTGCCTTTGAGGTATATAAACTGCTGATTGTTTTCGGTGACGCTGATAATGCCATCTTTATCGAATTTAGCTTGTAATGAATCAGGTAAAACAAGCTCGTTTTGGTTAAAGGAGCTGATCCTCGTTTCTTTTTGCTCAGCTATTTGAGCAAGTTCAGCAACACTTATTTGCACACTCGGTATGTGCTCAGAAAAAAACTGATTATAAAGCTGGCCAAAAGCTAAAACTAAGGCAATTAAGCTTACCGTGATAATTAAGTACAGCTTAAAAAATTGTTGCTTCATATTTTTGAAATATCCAAGCTGTATCCTTTACCTCGTACAGACTTGATATCTAGCGTTTCTTTTTGCTCGCTAATGGTTTCTTTAAGCTTTTTACGTAAACGGCTAATTTTTAAATCAATCGCTCGGTCAAGTCCGTCATACTCACGGCCAATAACATGCTTGAATAATACCTCGCGAGAAACCGGTTCAGGGGTGTTTTTCGCAAGGTAGGCAATGATCTCAAATTCACTTTCATTGAGATTCAATGCTGTGTTATGAAAATAGATATCACGTTTTTTACTATCGATACGCAAGATATCAATTTGGTGTGAAAAGTTATCTTGGCCGACGGTGTGGGCGATAATCGTTTTAACTTTGGCGAGTAACAGTTCAGGCTTAATGGGTTTTACAAGGTAGTCGTAAGCACCTAGGTTTAAGCCCTTAATTTGTGATTGCACGGAATCCAGTGCCGTTAGAAAAATAACAGGGCAACTGTACTTTTCTTTCAATTGAGATATTAACTCAAAGCCATTGCCATCCGGTAGCATCACATCACAGATGATCAGTGAAGGCATAAAGGTGATTTCACTGCTACGGTACGCCTCGGCAGTATTAAATACATCTATGGTATAGCCATGCTTTAACAAAAACGTTTGTATTAAGCTTGCTAATTTCACATCATCTTCAATTAAAAAAATATGCTGCATTATAAACTCCAGCCAAAGCGCCGTTTTATTCGGTAATCTTTAGCTTCATAGCTTGCTATTGACAGTAGTTGTTGCTTAACAACTTGATTGCTCAATGGATCAATTAATTTCACTGTAAGCGGATGCTCAGTCTTAACCGTTAATTTCTCGATAATTAAACCACCTTGTTTGTAACACTGCGTATACTGAGGACGCTGAGTTACTTCTAAACAAAGTTCTTTAAAGGGAGCAACACGAAAATGAATCTGTATATTAAACTCACAGGCTTTTTGTTTTGCATCTGTCACACACACAGTGGGTGAGACTTTAAAAAAAGGTTGCTCGGGACTGTCATCGCTTAAACAAAGCGACGAAAAACAAAGACAAAAAAACAGTAATAGCCAACTAAATCGGTTTATCATTTAACCAAGTCTCTGTTTTTTAGAAGTCTTTTCTTCAAAGTAACAATAACCATCGAAAGCTGATGTAACCTGCCCAACTCACTTTGAGTACTCATTTTTTTGCCGTTTATTATAATTATTATTTATGCAGCCTATGAGTGGCGATTACACGATAAAAAAGCGGGTCTATCATACCTCATTTATCGTTATAGCTACAAATAGGTGCTATGCAAAGCCAGTAATTTCAACCTATTGGCGTATTTTCTTTATATTCTAAAGTTAGCTTGTTGTTTTAAAAGGGAAACTGAATTTATATTTAGTTTTAGCTAATAGTTTTTCACTAAATTTAGTTGGGCCTTAGTCTTTACTATTCTGCGTTATTTGTTAATTGTTTCGTACAAATTGATACAATTTAAATTTAGCCTATCAAAGCCACTATTTTAGCTGGTGCATTTAAACACATGCTGAGCACGTGATTAATAATTAACAGATTCGACCTCTATTTTCATTTTATCTGGTAGTATAGTCAGGTTATAAGTAGTTTAAGCAGTGAACAATTATGTTAAGTCCTTATTATCAGCAACATGCTGATTACGTTTCTATCTCACGTGAGCAAGGCTGTCGTTTTGCCAAGTTAGTGGCTGATGATTTCAATCCGTTACATGATAAAGATGCCAAAAAGTTTTGTGTGCCGGGCGATTTACTTTTTTCGCTGGTTTTAAACCGCTATGGCATCAGTGAAAAAATGGAATTCACGTTTGCAGGCATGGTTGATGAAAATTCAAAGCTGACTTTCCCAGAAGGTGCTGATGAGTTTGCGATCACCGATGGCGAAAAAGTCATGCTAAAAGTGAAACGCGAAGGGGCTGTTAGCCAATGTCCTGAGTTAACAAATAGCTTAATCAAAAACTATGTTGAGTTCTCTGGCACGACCTTCCCGCATGTGATTATTCCATTGATGGGTAAGCAAGATGTAATGATCAATCCAGCGCGTCCAATGGTGATTTACGAATCAATGCTGATTAACCTTGATCGCCTTGATATCAGCGCACCTGAATTACAATTTGCTGAGCCTGATTTTGAGTTTACTGGCAAACGCGGCAAAATCACGCTTCGCTTCAACCTCTTAGAAAATGGCGAAAAAGTAGGGTCGGGTGAAAAACACATGCTTGTGTCTGGCATTCGTGATTATTGCCAAGCAACAGTTGATGACCTAATTAGTTTTTATAATCAACGTAAAGAATCACTTAAACCAGCGTAATCTTTACAATTGCTACAAAGGGCGCTCATTGCGCCTTTTTTGTTGCTGATGTTCCGCGTACAATAGCGCTTTTATAGCCAAATGTACTTCAGACTATGTCAGTAGCGACCTTTTCAGAATTAAATCTTGCCCCTGCATTGCTAACAGCCTTGCAAGAAGAGAATTATCACACACCTACAGCAATTCAAGCGCAAACAATCCCACTTATTTTAGCGGGCGCTGATGTAATGGGTAGTGCGCAAACGGGAACGGGCAAAACCGCCGCGTTTGTTTTACCACTACTGCACAATTTGCTATCTGCTGAAGTACTCCCTGATGCCGTTAAAGTCCTAATTTTAACGCCGACCCGAGAGCTCGCTCAGCAAGTATTTGCAAGTGTAGAGCGTTATGCTGCGCATACTGAAATAAAAGCTGCACTGGCTTATGGTGGTGCTAGTATAGGCCCACAAATTAAAGCCATAAAAGGGGCGCAGATTGTGGTAGCAACACCCGGGCGCTTACTTGATCATGTGATCAAAGGCAGTATTAAGCTTTCAAGTATTAATGCCTTGGTATTTGACGAAGCTGATCGCATGCTTGACATGGGCTTTATTGACGAAATTAAACGCATCTTGCGCCATGTGCCAAAAGAACGCCAAACCTTACTTTTTTCAGCCACATTTGACGACAGCATCTTTAAACTCAGTAAGCAGTTATTAAATGATCCTAAATTAGTTGAAGTGAATAAACGCAACTCAGCAGCGGTTGAAGTTGAGCAGCTAGTATATGCGGTTGATGAAGACCGTAAACGCGAGCTGGTATCACACATGATTGGCATGAAAAATTGGCAGCAAGTACTTATATTCACTCGTACTAAACAAACCGCCGATGTGCTTGCTAAAGAAATGTGTAAAGACGGCTTAAAAACCGAATCTATTCATGGCGATAAAAGCCAAGGTGCGCGTGATAAAGCACTGCAAAATTTTAAATCAGGTGCTACAAGAGTACTGGTTGCGACAGATGTTGCTGCGCGTGGTCTTGATATTGCCTCACTCAAGTATGTGATTAACTATGAGTTGCCTTATGTGGCTGAGGACTACGTACACCGTATTGGTCGAACAGGACGTGCTGGCGAGAAAGGGATGGCGATGTCGCTGGTTAGCATCGATGAGCAGTGGCTATTGGACGAAATAGATATCTTACTCGACACAAGACTCACGCCGCAGTGGTTACCAGGGTATGAGCCTGATTTAACCAAAGAGCCAAAGCAAGTTCGTAAAAATACTAATAAGGCACGCCGCTCTCGTGATAAAAAACGTATTTTAGGGCAAAAAAGTAGGAGACGTTCCTAAATCTGGCATATATTTATACTATCCTCCGGCTAAAGTTGAGAGTTTAGTATGTTAGAAGAGAATAAATGGACGTTCCGCCGCGCTGATAAACAGTTCTCCTTAGAAAAATGGCAGAAAACAATTGATCTCATGACCGAGTTGTTTTCTGCTCCCGCAGGTTTTATCGTTCATAAAACAGATGATGTCTATCGTATTATTGTTTCCAGTGAGCAACAAGAAAACCCTTACGATGCAGGGGCTGAATTAAGCGCTGACGATAATATTTTTTGCAAAAAAGTACTGCGTGATATGGCACCGCTTTATGTTGATCACGCCAGTCAAGATAGTCAATGGGATGACAGCCCACTGGTAAAAGATGGTTTTGAGTCTTATCTTGGGGTGCCAATTAGCTGGCCAAGTGGCGAGCCCTTTGGCACCTTTTGTGTTATGGATTTTAAACAAACCCATTATCAACAGAGCTTTTTAGAACTAATCGAGCAGCTTCGCGATATGGTTGAAGATGACCTTGCACTGTTAGACAACTTTACGCAGATGCGTGAAATTGCCATGCTCGATTCACTCACTAACATTTATAACCGCCGTGCAATAGATCTGCTTTGCCAACATAAATTAAATATATCGAAACGACTTGGTTTTGATATTAGTTGTCTATTTATCGATATAAATAGCTTTAAGCCACTCAATGATACGTATGGCCATGAAGTGGGCGATCTCGCGCTGATTTGTTTAGCTGACACCATGAAAGAATGCCTACGTGAAACCGATATTATCGGCCGCTTAGGGGGTGATGAGTTTATTGCGTTATTGCAAGTTCAGCCCGGTGATTGCATAGACAGCATCACTGATAAGCTCAACACCACCTATCAATCTAATTTAGAAAAGCGGGGCATTCCTGTTACGAGCTTAAGTATTGGTACAGGGGTAATAGCTCAGCCAAAAGAAAACTTTGCTGAGCTATTAAAACGAGCAGATGAAGATATGTATGAGAAAAAGCAAGCCTCTAAGGCTGCACGTTAAGCTATTTGCTTCTCAGCTAGGTTTAATTCCATGGTTGCTTTAAGTAAACGGTAAAGGTTAATTGACGCATCAATTTCTTCTTTACGATTGGTTAAGCTCTCAATATTTAAACCTAGTGGTACATCTAAATGTGCGCAGCTTTGTAAAATTAAATCGAGATTTTCGCGGCAAATACGCACTGATTCACTCAATGTATTTGCCGAATCTAACATACGGTACTTAGTTGCTTCTGGTACTGAGATACCTAACCATTCCATAAATTCCAAGGTCTTTTCACCACCACACGGGGTAAACGTTAGAATAATGCGTTTTGGTGTTGTGCCTTGTGCTTTACAGCTACGCGCATAGCTAGTGATTAAATCAATCGTTGCTTGAGCATTGTAAACCGCTTGCGAGATGAAAAACTTACAACCTTGTGCTGTTTTTTCAACTAAACGCTCATGTTCATTGCGTTTGCTGGCATGACGCTCGGCAATCGTAACGCCACCTAAAAATACATCACTGTTCTGTTTTGCCAGCGTTTTATATGCATCAGGTAGGCTTAATTTGATGTCGCCATGAGATGATGGACTACCCACCAACACTAAGTTTTTTAGTTCAAAGTCGTTACGTGTTTCGTTTAACCACTCGGTAAATTCTGCTTCACCACGCTGGGCTACGCTCTTATATGTGATCACATCAAGTTGCGACAAGCTGCGAAGTAATTGACTGTATTCACGTGGATCTACCGTTTCTTTAAACGGAAAAGGACGCGGCTTTGCAATGCGGCTACTTTCATCTTGAATGTCGTAGATGATTACACCGTCGTATTCAATTTCGTGTAAACGACCGAGTAGCTTCTGAGCAATGGTCTCAAGCTGTGCTTTATCAGTACCTGACTTTGGTGGTGTGGTACCAATTAGGTAGACACCTTGATTTGTGTCTTCAATTTTCTCTTGTAATGATAAAGCCATAATCCTCATTCCAGCTCGTGCTAATGTCTATGCCAAACAATATAGCAGCCATTTAGACGTCTAGATAGATTTTTTTCTTGAAAGTTTTTCAATCACTATGAATTTTACTCAAGTTTAAAGCTGAGCGTTTCGCAAAATTGACACACCTGTTTACATAAATTATTGCTCTGACCCTCATATTTTCTGGTGCTTTGATGCATAATCAAGCAGCAATGATTATGAGAAAAATAACTAACAAGGGAACATTATGAAATTTAGATTATTAGCAACCAGTGTTGCTGTAACACTTGCTTTAAGTGGCTGCGCAAGTAACTCACAGTCAACTATGGTTAAAGAAGTCGAAATTGAGCAGCTAGTAAGCCAAGATGATAACCGTGTATTTAGCCAAGATTATCTATTAGAAGAGCTTGAGAATGGCCTTCGCGTGATGGTAGTTAAAACAGATTACCCAGATGTTGTGTCACTGCAAATTCCGGTATCGGTTGGTTCACGTAATGAGGTTGAAGCAGGTAAAACCGGTTTTGCACACTTCTTTGAGCATATGATGTTTAAAGGCTCTGAAAAATTCCCACAAGATGTGTATTCAGATATTTTAAAAAACTCGGGTGTTGATAATCGCGCGTATACGACCAACGATTACACTAACTATCACTTAAACTTCTCAAAAGAGCACTTAGATAAAGTGCTCGAAATTGAAGCTGATATTTTCCAAAACCTGACTTACAGCGAAGAGCAGTTCCGCACCGAAGCGCTGACTGTAAAAGGTGAGTATTTAAAGAATAATGCTAGCCCAATTCGTAAGTTACTTTCTGCCGTTCGTAACGAAGCATTCGAAAAGCATACCTATAAGCACACCACCATGGGCTTTTTCGAAGACATTGAAGCCATGCCTGATCAAATGGCCTATGGTAAAGAGTTTTTCGCTAAATTTTATAAGCCAGAGTATGTATCTTTAGTCATTGTTGGTGATGTTGATCCACAAGAGACCATGGCAATGGTGAAAAAGCATTGGGGTAATTGGAAAAAAGGCGATTACCAAGCAGATATTCCTGTTGAACCAAAGCAACAAGCCGCAAAATATGTACATGAAAAAAATGATGGTTTACCAGGCCACTGGTTGCTTGTGTCTTATAAAGGCACTGCATGGGATCCTACTCAAAAAGACCGTGCCGCTCTTGATTTGATCTCACAGCTGTATTTCTCTAACAACTCGGCACTTTATCAAGAGCTTGTTGTTGATAAACAAATTGCCAGCCAAATGTTTACTTATAACCCAGATACTAAAGATCCGGGTTTACTGCATGTTTTTGTAAAAGTCGAAAACGAAGCTGACCTGGCTAAAGCCCGTGATGCGATTAACCGTACTTATGCGCAAGCACGTACTGAGTTAGTTGATGCACAAAAGTTAGCTGATCTAAAATCAAACTTAAAGTATAGCTTTATCAATGGCCTTGATTCATCGCAGTCAATCGCTTCAACACTTGCAAGCTACATGCATTTTGAGCGAGACCCTGAAGTGATTAATCAACTTTATGCCACTGCTGACAGCATCACGCCAGAAGATATCAAAGCGGTAGCAAACAAGTACTTTGTTGATCCAAGCCGTACTACGGTGACAATGTCGGCGCTTGATAAAGTGGCTGGTTTTGAGCAAGAAGTTGATTTAAATGCCTTGGTTGCCAGTATCGAGCAAGCCCCTACAGAGCGTCACTTTAAAGTACTTGATAAAACCAATAGCTCACCACTGGTTGATGTTAACTGGTTATTTAATACCGGCGCAGCGGCTGATCCACATGGTAAAAAAGGTTTAGCAGCACTCACTGCAGCGATGCTAGCGCAAGGTGGCTCAGAAACTATGAGTTACAAAGATATTCAAAAAGCGTTATATCCACTAGCGGGAATCTTTGGCTATCAAATCGATAAAGAGATGATTTCACTACGCGGCCGTGTACATAAAGACAATGCCGCGCAGTGGTATGCACTTGTTAGCGACCAGTTGTTAAACCCTGGCTTTAGAGAAGATGATTTTAAACGCCTGAAAAAAGAGCTTATTGATAGCATTAAAGCAGGTCTGAAAGCGTCAAATGACGAAGAGCTAGGTAAAGAAGTGCTATATCATCAGCTTTATAAAGGCCATCCGTATGAAAGCTATAACTATGGCGATTTATCAGATCTTGAAGCACTGACACTTGACGATGTAAAAGCGTTTTATGCTAACCAGTTTACTCAATCTAAGTTAACAGTGGGTCTAATTGGTGCGATCCCGGGTGATGTTAAATCGACTATGCTGAAAGATTTAACATCGCTTCCACAAGGTAAAGAAAGCCGCTTAACGATCCCTGATGCGCCAGAACTTAAAGGTCATCATGCAACGATTGTTGAAAAATCAGCGCAATCTACCGCTGTGTCATTTGGTTTCCCAATCGATACAATTCGTAGTAGCGATGACTGGACAGCGCTTTGGTTGGTGCGCTCTTACTTTGGTGAACACCGCAGCTCAAACAGCTTCTTGTATCAGCGCATTCGTCAAACCCGTGGTATGAACTATGGTGATTATGCATACATTGAGTACTTCCCACGCGGTATGTTCCAAACTAAACCTGATGCTAACTTAGGTCGTTCAGAGCAAATTTTCCAAGTGTGGTTACGTCCGCTTCGTTCAAATAACGATGCGCACTTTGCAACGCGTACGGCATTATTTGAGCTTGATAAGCTAATTAAAAATGGCATCAGCAAAGAAGACTTTGAAGCGACTCGTAACTTCTTAATTAACTTTGTGCCACAAATGGTTGCAAGCCAAGATCGCCAGTTAGGCTATGCACTTGATAGTGAGTTCTATAACACTGAGAGCTTTGTTGACTATGTGCGCGGCAAGCTTGAAAAGCTAACCCTTGATGATGTTAACCGTGTTATTCGCGATAACCTGCAAACAGAGAATATTCATTATGTGTTTATTACTGGTGATGGCAAAGACATGCAAAAACGCCTAGCTTCAGAGCAAACATCACCTATGGTGTATAACGCTGAAAAACCAGCAGCACTTGTTGATGAAGATAAAGTGATTGCAGACTATAAGCTTGCAATACCAGCGAAAAACATTTCAGTACTTGATGTCGAAAAAGTATTTCAGTAATAACTGAGTAAACAAGCTTTAATCAATGCCCCTTATTAGGGGCATTTTTCTATGTTTAATGGCTCGATGTTATCAGCAACCACAAGCTGATTTCGGCCAGCTTCTTTTGCTTGATAAAGCGCACTATCAGCCATTTCAATAAGTAACATGGCATCATCACTGCTATTTGGGTAAATAGTTGCTAAACCAATACTAACCGTCAAGGGATGACCGGCAAGCTCTGGTAGTTGAATCGTGTTCAGCGTTGCCATAAAACGCGTCATGAGTTTTTGTGCTTGATGGCTTTGAGTATTACCAAGTACCAGTACAAACTCTTCACCGCCGTATCTAGCGCACAAGTCACCAGGTCTGCGAGTATAATCAGGTAATAGTTTTGCCACTTCTTTCAAGCAAATATCACCCACCAGATGACCAAAGTTGTCATTAAGAGACTTAAAGTTATCAAGGTCGATCATGGCTAACGACAAGGGGTGTTTTAAGCGGGCACAGCGGCTCCACTCTTGCTTATAAAAATCATCAAAATGACGTCGGTTAGCTATTTGTGTGAGACCATCGATACGAGCAAGTTCTTGTACTTGCTGCTCGGCGATTTTACGTTCGGTAATATTTATATGGCTAATGACGATAAAGCGTTTTGATGCATGCTCGAAGGGCACTGCTCGCATTAAAAACCAACGCTTGTCGGTATTGCTATGACATGGATATTCTAGGTAATACTCGGTTAGTTGTTGGTTTATAACCTGACTAATACCAGATAAAGCTTGTGCACCAAACTCATCACCTTGCTGTGCAGCTGATTGACATATTGCGAGGTAGTTTTGCTCTTCCCACTGGGTATTACACTGGCAATTATTTTCATCGCCAAAAGTTTGCCAACTGCGATTCACAAATTGAATATCACCTTTCTCATCAATTACAACAATATGTTTTGAGATCGTATCGAGTATTGATTTTAGAAACTCTTTTGATTCAACCACATTAGTTCCTAGCCATTATCACTTTTTTAAGATTAGCAATAAATGCTGGGTTTTCACCGTGGTTTACATAAAAAACAATTAATAAGGTATTGTCTTTTACTTATAGCTTGGCTATTAGAAAGTAGATATCTACAGGTATTTGTAGGTGCTGATATGAAAAAACTGCCAGCACCTAGCTCAACGCTCAGTTCTGACAGTTATATTTTATTTATATGCTTAGAAATGCTAAAGCATTGCGCCAATTTTAACTGCTAGCGCAAATAGCATGGTTGCTATTACAAAGCCTATAAGTGTAGCGTAGCCGCGTTGTTCTTTAGTCATCTATCACTCCTAAAAAATAACAAATACCGTTGCCATACCAAGGGCAAAACTGACAAACGAAGAAGCCGCTACTATTGCAGCGAGATTTTGCTTACTCACTGCATGTGTTGTGCTTTGTTCTGATACTTCGTCATCGAGCTTAATAAGCTCACCTTGGCGCACTTCAAAAACTGCGCATAGGCTCATGGTGGTTTCTTTTGATGCCGCACCTTCTTTTTCAACTCGTTGAATGGTACGTAGGCTTACATCACAGGCATCGGCCAATTGCTGCTGCGTCCAATCGAATTTAAGTCTAAGTGCTTTTATTGTATTGGGGTTCAGTTGCATTACTTACTTCCCAAGAAATGGTTCAATAAAAGTAACAACTGCATAACCCGATATTGCCCCACCAAGAAAACAGCCTAAGGTAACCAAAGCTACTTGTTTTGGATTATCAGTAAGTGAGGTTTGTGTGCTCTGTTTAACTAATTTGTCAGCTTTATAAAACGAACATTCAAGCTTGCCTGTGAGTATATTTTTCATCTCGAATTTGACTGCATAAGTATTACCTTGGTAGCTAAAGTCATGATGACTTTTAAAACCGAAGCTGCGTTTTTCACTTACCAATTCGTCGTTTACATATACTTTTTCTTTACCGCTCATGATGTGACCAAAGCAAGCGATTTGGTTGTCACCATCTTGAAAGTAAAATTTATAACCTAGCTTGTGTGAGTTTAGTACGTCGTTTTTCATCATCGTTTCCTTGTTAAGTTGATGATGTAAATTTAATGATTATTTTTGTTTTTTACGCCGTCAGCGATATGCCAGTTCCTATTTTGGCATATGACAGGCAAGATGTCATATCTGTTTTGTCATTGAAAAATAAGCACTTTAATTAAGTTGCTCGGCTAGAGTTAGAATTTGCTACTGTCATATGCGATTGGCAAAAAAGCACAGCAAAAAGAGTAAAAATAGGTATTGTTACTCTGGTTATTAGATATAACCAGAACAAATAAACAACGGGTTAGTACATCTTGCTACAAATCCGTTAAACTTAAGGCTTAGCAGTTAGGTACAACCAGAAAGGCAATATTATGCGTCATGAAATTTGGCAAAAGCTTCGAGATGAAGCAAACGAAGTCGTTTCCCGTGAACCGCTTTTAGCAAGTCACGTTTATTCGTGCGTGTTAAATCATGAATGCTTAGGTTCGGCGCTGAGCTTTATTGTGGCAAATAAACTTGCAGATGCGGTGGTATCAGCATTTACTATCCGTGAATTGTTCGACCAAGCCTTTGTTAAATGTGATCTAATGCTGACGCATGTGGCTCATGACATAAAAGCAGTTAAAGATCGCGACCCTGCGGCCGATAGTTACTTAACTGTTATTTTGAACCTTAAAGGCTTCCATGCAATACAAGCACACCGACTCGCAAATTGTTTATGGCAACAAAACCGAAAAGAGCTTGCTCGCTTCATTCAGAGCAGAACCTCAGAAGTATTTGGCGTTGACATCCATCCTGCTTGTAAAGTTGGTCATGGTATTATGTTTGACCATGCAACTGGGATTGTAATAGGTGAAACAGCAGTTATTGAAGATAACGTATCGATTCTACAATCTGTAACCTTAGGTGGTACAGGTAATGAGCAAGGTGACCGTCATCCAAAAATTCGCGCCGGTGTATTGATTGGTGCGGGTGCAAAAGTACTAGGTAACATCGAAGTGGGAGAGGGGGCACGTATTGGTGCAAACTCTGTCGTGTTAAGTGCGGTTCCAGCACACACAACTGTGGTTGGGGTACCTGCTAAAGTGGTCGGCAAACCGAGCTGTCCCTGTCCAGCAGAGAGCATGAACCAAAACTTTTTAGATGATGGTACGACTACCGCTAGTAATGCCTCCCACACCAGTGCTATGTTGTAGTTTTACACTTTAAAAGAGCAATGGAATTGTCTAAATTATCCTTCGGATTAGCTGTTACAGCGTCATTTATTTGTGGCGCTGTCGCTATGTCACTTTTTCAATCAGACCCACAACAACAGCCGCAAACTTATCAGCAACAGCTTGTTGAAGAGCAAATAGCTCAAGCACCAGAGCAGCAAGCCACTGCTATAGCGCCTGTTATTAATAAACAAGTCGCTGAAGTCAATTCAAATAGTTCAGCAGCTGTTAGCAAAAGCGAGCTTGAGCAACAAGTAGCAGAGCTGAAGTTACAAGTCGAAAACCAACAAGCAGTGATTGCCAGTTACCGATCAAGCGCGATACCTCCGCAGCAAATCGACTCACACCTGGATGAACTTTATACCTTGTTAGAAGAGCAATCTCGGGATGAGGCTTGGGCCTACCAAGTTGAAACAGCTATGAGTGATTTTTTAATCATGGCCGATTTACCAGTGCAACCACAGCTTAGTGTCTCAACATGCAAAAGCTCTGTGTGTCAGTTTAAGCTATTGCAACCAGAGGATGTTGATGATTTGCCAAGCCATTATTGGCGTAATATGACCGATAAAATGATGGAGCAAAGCTGGTGGAAACAATTCAAATTTACCTCCACCACCTCAAGTGACGATAGTCTAACAATCATCGCAAGCACGCAGTGATATCAAAGATATCAAAAAACTTTTGATTGTAGCTGCCCATCTGCAAGCTCGGTGGTTATAAGCTCACCAGAACTTACATCGTTAACCGATTTCACTACGCCACCTTGTTGGTTTTTAGTAATACTATAACCACGCGATAACACACTGAGTGGGCTCACAGAATCTAAACGGCTCGCTTGTAAAGAAAGCTGGTTTCGAGAACTTGAAAGTTGCTGTTGCATCGCTTGTGTGAGGCGGGCATGCAATTGAGCCAGTTGATGCTCGCTTTTCGCTAACTGCTTTTCAGGAGAACGTTGCATTAAGCGTGGTGTTAGGTTGGCAAGTACTCGCTCATATCGCTGGATTTTGCCACTCATTGCGCTGTGTAAGGCCAAACTAAGCTCATCTAGTTTTTGCGCTTGTTGATTGAGTTGATTACGGGGATGGCATAGCTGCAAGCGATGCTCAAATTGAGTGGCAGTACTGCGCTTTACAGCTAAAGCGTGTTTAAAGGCATGATTTAAGTGCCTAACTAACTGCGTAACTTTGTTATGTAGCTCTTCGGTATTTGGACTAACTAGCTCTGCGGCTGCAGAAGGTGTTGCGGCGCGAATATCGGCAACATAATCACTAATTGTGGTATCGACCTCGTGACCAACAGCGCTAACAATAGGTAAGCGACTTTCAAAAATAGCGCGAGCTAGTTGCTCATGGTTAAAACACCACAAATCTTCTAGTGAACCACCACCGCGACCTAATATAAGCACATCTACTTCGTTACGCTGATTGGCGATGTTTATTTTTTCTATTAATTGGCTGTGTGCATCTGCGCCTTGCACCATAGCTGGGTAAATCACGACTTCTAGCTGCGGAGCACGGCGTTTAAGTACCGTTAGAATATCGCGTATAGCCGCACCAGTGGCTGAGGTGATCACCCCAACGCGATTAATATTGGTTGGTAATGGTTTTTTATGGGCTGAGCTAAATAGACCTTCGGCAGCTAAGCGCATTTTTAGCGCATCGAATTCTTGTTTTAATAAGCCTTCGCCAGCAGGGGCCATATGCTCAACAATCAGCTGATAATCACCACGAGGTTCATATAAAGATACGCGGGCACGCACAGTTACTTGTGCACCATTGCTCGGGCGAAAAGTTTGGCCGCGATTATTGCCGCGCCACATTGCCGCTTTTACCTGTGCTCGGTCGTCTTTTAAAGTGAAGTACCAGTGTCCAGATGCAGGGGCTATAAAGTTAGAAATTTCACCATTTAAGATAAGCGATGAAAAGCCTTGTTCTAAAACATGGCGAATTTCCTTATTTAGGCGCGAGACCGTGTAAACAGGCTGTGTTGATTGCGTAAAAGCCATTAAAAACCCCAGTAAAAAATTCTCTGTGTACTTTAACACAAATAAATGAATAATTTTATTTACTCGTGCTCACAACGCTGATAAAATTTGGCCGCAATTCCTTATACTCAGATCCACATGTGAGAAGTTGCACTATGCTAAGAATCGCTAAAGAAGCTCTTACCTTTGACGACGTACTTTTAGTACCAGGTCATTCTACTGTTTTGCCACACACGGCAAATATTTCAACTCGCTTAACGCGTGGTATCAATCTTAACTTGCCGCTAGTTTCAGCATCTATGGATACTGTAACAGAAGCACGCTTAGCGATTGCTTTAGCGCAAGAGGGCGGTTTAGGTTTCATCCACAAAAACATGACAATTGAAGAGCAAGCTAAAAACGTTCGTAAAGTTAAAACTTACGAAGCTGGCATTGTTTCTTTCCCTGTTACTGTGACTGCGGATCTTACAATTGCTGATGCTATCGCGCTTTCAGAAGACAAAGGTTTTTCAGGTTTCCCTGTAACCGACGCTGACAATAACCTTGTTGGTATTGTGACAAGCCGTGATATGCGTTTTGAAACGAAACTTGAGCAACCTGTTTCTACAGTAATGACGAAAAAAGAATCGTTAGTGACTGTTAAAGAAGGTGCAGACCGTGATGAAATCTTAGGTCTAATGCACGAGCACCGTATCGAAAAAATTCTCGTAGTTGATGATGCATTTAAACTCAAAGGCATGATCACTGTAAAAGATTATCAAAAAGCACAAGACAAGCCGCATGCATGTAAAGACGAGCAAGGTCGTCTACGTGTAGGTGCAGCTGTTGGTGTTGGCGCGGGTACTGATGAGCGTATCGCAGCACTTGTTGAAGCAGGTGTTGACGTATTACTTATCGATACATCACATGGCCACTCACAAGGTGTTATCGACCGTGTTGCACAAACACGTCAAGCATACCCAGATCTACAAATCGTAGCAGGTAACGTTGCAACAGCTGAAGGCGCGATTGCTCTTGCTGATGCGGGTGTTGATGCTGTTAAAGTTGGTATCGGCCCTGGTTCTATCTGTACTACTCGCATCGTAACAGGTTGTGGTGTTCCACAAATTACTGCTATTTCTGACGCAGTTGAAGGCTTAAAAGGCCGTGATATTCCTGTTATTGCTGACGGTGGTATCCGTTTCTCTGGTGACATCGTAAAAGCACTTGTTGCTGGTGCATCATGTGTAATGGTGGGTTCAATGTTAGCCGGTACTGAAGAAGCACCGGGTGAAGTTGAGCTATATCAAGGTCGTTACTACAAATCATACCGTGGTATGGGTAGCCTTGGTGCTATGGACCAAAAAGAAGGTTCATCAGACCGTTACTTCCAAAAATCGAACGAAGCAGACAAGCTTGTTCCTGAAGGTATCGAAGGCCGTGTTGCTTATAAAGGTCCTATCGCGACAATCATTCACCAACAGGTGGGCGGTCTTCGCAGTGCAATGGGCTTAACAGGCTGTGCAACAATTGAAGAGTTAAATACTAAACCTCAATTTGTTCGCGTAACTTCAGCTGGTATGGGTGAGTCACACGTTCACGACGTGCAAATCACTAAAGAAGCGCCAAACTACCGCTTAGGTTAATTACCTTAAGGTATTGAAATTACATGGGCTAGCATCTGCTAGCCCTAATTTATTGATCATCTCCCTTTGGGAGAGCAGTTCCTGACTAACGAGATACTCCATGAGCAAAGACATTCACGATTCACGAATTCTCATTTTAGATTTTGGTTCGCAATACACACAGTTAATCGCACGTCGTATACGTGAGATTGGTGTTTACTGTGAGCTATGGGCATGGGATGTAACTGAAGAGCAAATCCGCGAATTTAATCCACAAGGTATTATTTTGTCGGGTGGCCCTGAGTCTACAACACTTGAAAACAGCCCACGTGCTCCTGAGTATGTATTTAACGCAGGCGTTCCAGTACTTGGTATCTGTTACGGCATGCAAACAATGGCAACGCAACTAGGTGGTAGCGTACACAGCTCTGATAAGAAAGAGTTTGGTTATGCGCAAGTTGAAAAAGTAGGTAACTGTGCGTTATTCGATGCTATCGAAGACCACATTACTGACGGCGGTGCAGGCGTACTAGACGTTTGGATGAGCCACGGCGATAAAGTGATGGAAGTACCAGAGACTTTCAAAACAACTGCTAAAACTTCAACATGTCCACATGCAGCAATGTCTTGGGAAGAAAAACGTTTTTACGGCGTACAGTTCCACCCAGAAGTAACTCATACTCACCAAGGTTTACGTTTACTTGAGCGCTTCGCGATTGATATCTGTGGCTGTGAAAAGCTATGGACACCAGCTAAAATCATCGACGATGCTATTGATCGTATTAAGGAAACTGTAGGTGATGACGAAGTTATCTTAGGTTTATCAGGTGGTGTTGATTCATCTGTTGTTGCCATGCTTATTCACCGTGCAATCGGCGACAAGCTAACGTGTGTATTCGTTGATAACGGTCTTCTTCGTTTAAACGAGGGTCAGCAAGTTATGGACATGTTCGGCAATAAGTTTGGCCTAAACATTGTTAAAGTAGATGCTGAAGATCAATTCTTAGCAGATCTTGCTGGTAAACATGACCCAGAAGATAAGCGTAAAGCGATTGGTCATACCTTCATTAAAGTTTTTGACGAGCAAGCTAAAAAGCTGAAAAGTGCTAAATGGTTAGGTCAAGGTACTATCTACCCAGACGTAATCGAATCTGCTGCATCAGCAACAGGTAAAGCACACGTAATCAAGTCTCACCACAACGTAGGTGGTTTACCAGACGATATGGAAATGGGTCTTGTTGAGCCGTTACGTGAGTTATTCAAAGATGAAGTACGTAAAATTGGTCTTGAGCTTGGTCTACCATACGACATGCTTTACCGTCACCCATTCCCGGGGCCTGGTTTAGGTGTTCGTGTACTTGGTGAAATCAAGAAAGAGTACTGTGACTTACTACGTCGCGCAGATGCTATCTTCATTGAAGAGCTACACAAAGCAGAGCTTTATCACAAAGTAAGTCAAGCCTTCACTGTATTCTTACCAGTTAAATCGGTAGGTGTAATGGGTGATGCGCGTAAATACGACTGGGTTGTATCGCTACGTTGTGTAGAAACAATCGACTTTATGACGGCACGTTGGTCACACTTACCTTATGAGTTCTTAGGTGTGGTTTCTAACCGTATCATCAACGAAATCGATGGTATCTCACGTGTTGTTTACGATATTTCAGGTAAGCCACCGGCAACAATCGAGTGGGAATAATTTTATTATTCTGACCTGAATTGGTACAAAAACGGCGAATTAGCTTGCTAATTCGCCGTTTTGTTTATTTAAGAAGCAGTTAAACTAAAAACTGTGTTTTTTTACTTTACCTTTGAAAAAAGCTCTATATAATTCGTCGTCATTGCAGGGGCGTAGTTCCAATTGGTAGAACAGCGGTCTCCAAAACCGACGGTTGGGAGTTCGAATCTCTCCGCCCCTGCCATTTCTTCCTTCTTTACTTTAATCGCAAATCTCCCTATATTACTTGCTCTTAATCATGATTGAGTTGTTATGAATCCAAGTTACGCTGCGATATTCTCTGTACAATCTTTAGAGTTGAATCAACACTATCGAACTGCGCCTGATACTTCTGGCGAACAGATACCAAACACTCAACAAGAAACACTGACGCTTCCGTTACAGTTTCACCAAGACCTCGAAAAAGCATTTGCGCCGTTAGTTATTACTCAAATCGTTAAAACAGCAAATATTAGCTGGCAAGAGGGTTGCTTAGGCTTACCAAGCGATAAGCTCAATGGCGAACAGAAAAAACAACTTTGGTCTTTAATCGGTGAACAACTTGATAAGCTTTAAACCTGTAGATGCAACCTATATTAGCCAGTTAATGGCTATCGAAAACGCCTGCCATAGTCACCCGTGGACAGAGAAAACTATGCTGTCGTGTTTAGCTGGGCGTTATTTTAACCTAGCCGCTTTTCAAGGTGATGAGATGCTAGGTTTTTATATTGGTGAACAAGCGGGCCCAGATTACACTTTAATGGATATTTGTGTTGCGCCGAAGTACCAAGGGCAGGGCATTGCTAAGCAGTTGTTAAATGCATTTATTGAGCACGGCGAGCAGTACCAAGCTGAAAACCTATTCTTAGAAGTGCGTGAGTCGAATGCACCCGCTATTGGCCTGTATGAAAGTGCTGGCTTTGCACATATGTCGGTGCGTAAGAACTATTACCCAACCGCGACAGGCAACGAAGACGCTATTTTGATGGGTATGAGCTTTAGCCTTTAAGATGCTTCTTCAAGGGCATTGATAAGTGCATCGTAGCATTGTTCAACTTGCTCTGTTTGATTACTGCGTAGCGCATTTTCAAGCTGACCTGCAGTCTTGTGAATAGCTTCAAAACTAAAACACCCCGCACTGCCTTTTAAGCTGTGTGCTAATGAACGTAGCGCTTCCCATTCTTTAGCGCGATACAACTGCACGACTTGGCTTAAATAATCAGGTAGTTTTGAGCGATAGTTGTCGTTAATCTGTTGGAACTTTTCACTTTTTAGTAAGTTTTCCCACTTGTTTTGACTGTCTTTTTCAATGTGTAAGTAGCTTACAAGCACTTGCTCTAGAGCATCTTTGTCGATTGGTTTGGCGAGTGCTTCATCACAGCCAGCCTCTATGTAGGTGTCAACATCAGTTTTCATTACATTGGCTGTAAGCGCAATGATAGGGCCATCATAGGCTGCGTGACGTAGCATTTGCGTTGCTTCTAAGCCGCCCATGACAGGCATCTGCATATCCATGATGATCAGCTGATAATCATTTACCAATGCCATTTCTACTGCTTCAGCCCCATTTTTCGCGATGTCAGGCTCAAGCCCCCAAGTTTGTAACAGTAGTTTGATCAGTAACTGGTTATCTGGGTTATCTTCGGCTACCAGAATATTGGCATCAAAGCTATTCGCTGCGAATGACAGCTGAACGTCTTTACTTGGTGAGAGCTGCTCATAGCTATGAATAAAGCCTTCATTTTGTAACTGCTCGGCATTTAAATGAGCAGCAACTTGTATGGTAAAACAACTGCCGTTTCCAGGTTCACTAATAAGCTGTACATCACCACCCAATAACTGGGCTAAGTTCTTCGATATACACAAGCCAAGACCCGTACCACCAAAGCGGCGAGTTGTCGTCGCATCGGCTTGTTCAAACGGTTTAAATACCCGCTCAACTTCGCGCTCAGACATACCGATACCGGTATCTTGAATCGCAAATTGTAAATGTTGTTTTTCGCTGTTGTAACTAATATCAATCGAGATACTGCCTTTCTCAGTGAACTTAACTGCATTACTGGCAATATTGATCAAGATTTGTTTTAAACGTGTGGTATCGCTATTAATAGTTTTGGGTATTGGTAGCTTGTAGTTGATATTAAACGCCAGTTGCTTCTCATTAGCCAGTGGTCGAATAATCGAATCAATATCATGAATAAGCTGCACTACATTACATGGCCCGCGCTCAACGGCGAGTTTTTCAGCTTCAATTTTTGATAAATCAAGAATGTTATTGATGAGCTCAAGCAAGTGCTTAGAGTTACGTAAAATAGTGCTTAAATGCTGCTCATCATTCACCGCATCTTTGTTGTGCAGAAGTTGCTCTGTGAAGCCCATAATTGCGGTAAGTGGAGTACGAATTTCATGACTCATATTCGCTAAAAAGCGGCTTTTCAGTTGGTTTGCTTGCTCAGCTTGCGCAATTGCTACTTCTAGCTTGCTATTCATTGCTTCGAGGGCTTTAGTACGGCTTTCAACTTTTTCTTCTAGGTGATGTTTATATTCTTCAAGCTCGTCTTGGTAATGACGAATTTGGTTCACCATGTGGTTAAAGTCGTTGAAAAGCACACCTACTTCATCATTTGTATGGGCGGGCAAATACACCGATAAATCACCATCACCAACTCGGTGACTTGCAGCCCCTAATAATTCGACTGGGGTAAGTAGTAAGTTGCGCACCACAATGTAGATCAAAATAGGCAGTGAAATTACTGAAATAATAACAATTAATGCAGTAATTAAACTGATGGCTTTACCAGACTGATATAGCAAATCTTTGGGAGTGGTAGAGATAAAATAATCACCGTCGGTCATTTGTACCGCGTAGATGATGCGCTCTTCTTTGTCGATACTCGACAGCTCAATACTGGCTAGTTTGCCGTAATCGGCCAAACTCTTAATTTGTTCAAGCTCGTATTCACTTAGGTAACTGCCGCGTAGGTCATAGTCCGAGCTAAATAAAATTTGCCCTTTAGTGGTCAAAAACAAATTTAGAGTGTTATTAAATGGCGCTTCTAAAATACTGGCATTTAATATCGATGGTTCAACATGAACAACAATAAACCCAAGTTGCTGCGGCTGTTTTAAGTAGTAATCGATATTATAAATTGGGTGCACAAAGTACAGGCTAGTTGAGCCATCTTCTTTGGAGATCATAAATTGCTGTTGGCGCAAATTTGATTGCAGTACTTGATCAAAAAACGGGTAACTTTTCGGCGCAGGGGTTAATTGGCTTGAATAAAATGCATCGCTTTTACCGTCTGGGGCAACATAGTTAATACTTACAATGTCAGGATAAGCTTCTGAATAGCTTGCAAATACATTCATTAACTCGCCAAGGCGTTCAATGTATTGGTTTTTTGATTCAGGTTCGCGGGCTAAAAAGTCTGCCAATACAGGGGAAGTCGAAAGCAACCGGGTAATCGAGTGAAATGAGTCAATGTAATTGAAGATTTTTTGCTGCTGTTGCTCAACAAAGCGACTGACAATCAGCTCAGCTTGTTTTTTTGTTGAATTGGTCACATTGGTTAACGTAAAGCCACCTAAAAACAACAAAGGTAAGATCACTAATGGTGTGATATACCATAATAATCGAATACTGAGCTTACTGGTTTTCATGACCTAAATTGATATCCCTCCGTGCAATTTATCAATAGTATGCGTTACAACTTGATTACACAAGCTTAGCAAAAAAGTGAACAACGAAAATCCTCAACGAAAGGTGAATAATTACTTACAATCGCTGCTTTTTTGGCTAAGACAAACAAGGTATAATGCTCGGCAATTCTATTTTATTTTTACAGTGCGCACCGAGCTTTATAATTTATAAGGCAGTTAAGTGCGCTTTGTTATGACTAAAAGCAGCTTACATGTCTAATTTAACTACCGAAATTAATAAACGACGCACCTTTGCGATCATCTCGCACCCGGATGCGGGTAAAACCACTATTACAGAAAAAGTTCTGTTATTCGGACAAGCGATTCAAAAAGCCGGTACCGTAAAGGGTCGTGGCTCAAACCAGCACGCAAAATCAGACTGGATGGAAATGGAAAAAGAACGTGGTATCTCGGTAACTACGTCTGTTATGCAATTTCCTTACAACGAGCGTCTAGTTAACTTACTTGATACTCCAGGACACGAAGACTTCTCTGAAGATACTTACCGTACACTGACTGCGGTTGACTCATGTCTAATGGTCATCGACGCAGCGAAAGGTGTTGAGGATCGTACTCGTAAATTAATGGAAGTAACACGCTTACGTACCACACCTATCGTAACTTTTATGAATAAGTGTGACCGTGATATTCGTGATCCAATGGAGTTATTAGACGAAGTTGAAACTGAGCTAAACATTGCCTGTGCGCCGGTAACTTGGCCGATTGGTTGTGGTAAAGAGTTTAAAGGTGTGTACCACATTCACCGTGAAGAAACGATTTTGTACAGCACAGGTCAAGGCCACACAATTCAAGAAGTGCGCGTTATTAAAGGTTTAGATAACCCTGAGCTTGATACTGCGATTGGTAGCGAACTTGCTGAGCAGCTTCGTGAAGAGCTAGAGCTTGTCATTGGTGCATCACACGAATTTGATTTAGATCTGTTCTTAGCTGGCGAATTATCACCAGTCTACTTTGGTACAGCACTTGGTAACTTTGGTGTTGACCATGTTCTTGATGGCTTAACTGAGTGGGCTCCTGCGCCATTACCACGTGAAACAGAAGACCGCCAAGTTGCGGCAACAGAAGATAACTTCTCTGGTTTCGTATTTAAAATCCAAGCGAACATGGACCCTAAACACCGTGACCGTATCGCCTTTATGCGTATTGTATCTGGCAAATATAGCCAAGGTATGAAGATGAACCATGTGCGTATTGGTAAGCAAGTGAGTATTTCTGATGCGGTAACCTTCATGGCCGGTGACCGTGAGCGAGCGCAAGATGCTTACGCAGGTGACATCATTGGTTTACATAACCACGGTACAATTCAAATTGGTGATACCTTCACGCAAGGTGAAAAAATGAAGTTTGGTGGTATTCCTAACTTCGCACCAGAATTATTCCGTCGTATTCGCTTAAAAGATCCATTAAAACAAAAGCAATTATTAAAAGGCTTAGTTCAGCTATCTGAAGAAGGTGCTGTGCAAGTATTTAGACCGCTTATCAATAACGACCTTATCGTAGGTGCGGTCGGTGTACTACAGTTTGATGTGGTTGTTGCACGCTTAAAAGCAGAATACAACGTTGATGCGATTTACGAAGGTGTGAGTGTTAACACTGCACGTTGGGTAGGCTCAGACGATACCAAAAAGCTTGAAGAGTTTAAGCGTAAGTGCGAAAGCAACTTAGCGCTTGATGGTGGCGATAACCTTACTTATATCGCGCCAAGCCGTGTAAACCTAAACTTGTCGATGGAACGCTATCCAGATATCAAGTTTAACCATACGCGCGAAAACTAATACGCTAAGTCTGCTTCAAATTTAAGTGCCCGTACAGCGGGCCATAAAGGTAAAAATTACAATGAATATTCGTACTCTTTTAATCGACAAAGCAATTGCTGCTATGGTTGCAGCTGGGTTACCTGAAGACACTAATCCAGCGGTAACACAAAGCACACGTCCACAGTTTGGTGATTACCAAATCAATGGCGCAATGGGCGCGGCTAAAAAATTAAAATCAAACCCGCGTGAACTTGCACAAAAAATTATCGATAACCTAGACCTTGCAGATATCGCTGAAAAAACTGAAATCGCGGGCCCTGGTTTTATCAATATTCACCTAAAGCCTGAGTTTTTATCAGCTAGCTTAAAAGCAGCAAACGAAGACGAAAAGCTAGCAGTTGCGCCTCATGCAACAGCGCAAAAAGTGGTTGTTGATTACTCATCACCTAACCTTGCAAAAGAAATGCACGTAGGCCACTTACGTTCAACCATCATTGGTGATGCAGTTGTTCGTGCTCTTGAGTTCCGTGGTGATGAAGTTGTTCGTCAAAACCACATGGGTGACTGGGGTACTCAGTTTGGTATGTTAATCGCGCACTTAGAAGATCAAATCAATCAAGGTGTAGATTTAGAGTCTGTAGCGCTGGCCGATCTTGAAACCTTCTACCGTGATGCGAAAAAACGCTTTGATGATGAAGAAGGGTTTGCCGACAAAGCCCGTAATTACGTTGTTAAATTACAAAGCGGCGACGCACACTGCGAAAAGTTGTGGAAGTTATTCATTGCCACTTCTGTAAAGCACTCTGAGGAAGTTTATAAGCGTCTAAACGTAACACTTACGCAAGATGACATCATGGCCGAAAGTGCTTACAACAGCGAACTTGCAAACATCATCGCACTATTAAAAGACAAAAACATTGCCGTTGAGTCTGACGGTGCGCAAGTGGTGTTCTTAGACGAGCTTGCTAACAAAGACGGCGAGCCTTCAGTATTTATCGTACAGAAATCAGGTGGTGGTTTCTTATATGCGACAACTGACTTAGCTGCTTGTGATTACCGCTCAAATAAACTGGGTGCGGATCGCATCTTAATCTTTGTAGATGCACGTCAAAGCTTACACTTCAATCAAGTTGAGCTAACAGCACGTAAAGCAGGTTTATTACGTGATGAAACAAGTTATGAATTCTGCCCATTCGGCACCATGATGGGTGAAGATGGTAAGCCATTCAAAACTCGTACTGGCGGTACCGTTAAACTTGCTGACTTACTTGAAGAGTCTATCACTCGTGCCGCAGCTAAGCTTGCTGAGCGTGAGTCAGACTTAAGCGACGAAGAGCGTAGCGAAATTGCCCGTAAAGTAGGTATTGGCGCAGTAAAATATGCAGATCTCTCTAAGCACCGTACTAGCGACTATATCTTTAACTGGGACACTATGCTGAGCTTTGAAGGTGCGACAGCGCCTTACCTACAATATGCATACACACGTGTTCGCAGTATTTTCCGTAAATCAGGTATCGATGCAGCGTCATTAACAGCAGATATTGCAATCAACGAGCCACAAGAAAAAGCGCTGGCACTTAAACTTCTTCAGTTAGAAGAAGTACTCGATCTAATGATCAGCGAAGCGACACCGCACGTATTATGTGGATACCTATACGAACTAGCAAGCCTATACATGACGTTCTACGAAGCATGCCCTGTTCTAAAAGAAGGTGTAGAGCCAAGTGTTCGTGACAGCCGTTTAGTACTGTGTAATTTGGTTGCGAAGACACTGAAATCAGGATTGGATCTTTTAGGTATCGAAGTCATGGAGCAAATGTAATCTGCTTCGTGTAGTTCGCTTTGACTACGTTGTCGTGCTTTTTTAACCGAAGTCACATACAAAACACGTATGCTCCTTGGTATAAAAAAGCACATCGCCTTGTCAGCACTCCTACACTTGCAGAACGTTTAAGAACCCTTAGGGATAAGTCGGTTTTCCGCCTTGTCTTAGGCTAAACTACTTAGGTGAATTCTGCTTCGTAGGTTGGGTAGAGCGCAGCAAAACCCAACATAAATCGAAGGCCCTAGACTCTAGGCGCTAGGGGAGTAGCTTGTAGAACCTAGAGCATCGAACCTAGAACCTAGCTTCGTAGGTTGGGTAGAGCGTAGCGAAACCCAACAAAATTGACAGCTCAATAACCTTGATTAATCTTTAGCTGATAGCTGATAGCTGATAGCTGATAGCTGATAGCTGATAGCTGATAGCTGATAGCTGATAGCTGATAGCTGATAGCTGATAGCTGATAGCTGATAGTAGCGATAGAGGGAATTTTATGAAACTTGAAGATATTCGCCGTGAATATTTACAGGATGGTTTATCTGAAGACATGCTTGATGCGTCTCCAATCAAGCAGTTTGAAAAATGGCTTGAGCAAGCTGTTGCCACTAATTTGCCTGATCCTACGGCGATGGTCGTCGCAACGGTTGATGAACATGGTCAGCCTTCGCAGCGTATTGTGCTGTTAAAGCATCTTGATGAAAATGGCTTTGTGTTTTTTACCAATACCGGCTCGCGCAAAGCGCAGGAGCTTAAAGGTAATAACAAAATTTCTCTGCACTTTCCGTGGCACCACATGGAGCGACAAGTCATTGTCTATGGTGAAGCTAAACCATTACCAACAACGGCTGTGGCTAAGTACTTTTTATCGCGCCCTAAAGAAAGCCAGTTAGCTGCATGGGCATCTCAGCAAAGCCGTCCTGTGTCATCGCGTAAGGTGCTAATGGAAACATTTGCGAAAATGAAGCAAAAGTTTTCTGAGGGTGAAATTCCACTGCCTGATTTTTGGGGAGGCTATTGTGTTGAGCCTACAAAAATCGAATTTTGGCAAGGTGGGGCACACCGCTTACACGATCGCTTTATGTATCAACGCCAAGCCGACGGTAGTTGGCAGTTTGGTCGTTTAAATCCGTAAATGCGTTTTATCGATTCCCACTGCCACCTTGATTTTAGCGAATTTGATGAAACTCGCACAGAGCTCATCAAAGCATGCAAGCAAGTAGGGATTGAGCATTTTATTGTGCCGGGTGTGAGCTTGGCACAATCTACAAAACTATTCTCTTTTGCTAAATCAGAGCCAAGTATTTCAATTGCTTTAGGCTTACATCCTTATTTTTTATCTGATCACCAAACTCATCATCTCGCTGAACTGGAGCAGTTAGCGAAAACCCATTCAGGGCAGTTTATTGCCATCGGTGAGTGCGGTCTTGATCGCAGTATCGACAACCTCGATAAACAAACGCAGCTTTTTGAAGGGCAGATAGAGCTTGCCAACCAACTCGCTTTACCACTGATTGTACATCACAGACAAAGCCATGACTTAATTGCTCGCTCATTTAAGCGCTGCAAGCCAAAGTATGGAGGTTTTATTCATGCCTTTTCAGGTTCAGAGCAACAAGCTCAGAGTTATATTAAACAAGGGTTTAAGCTTGGTGTTGGGGGCGTGATTAGTTACCCGCGCGCTGCTAAAACTCGTAAAGTTATCAGCACAATTGAACCCCAGTATTTAGTGCTTGAAACCGACTCGCCATCAATGCCGCTAGCTGGTTTTCAAGGGCAGATTAATACACCACTAAAGGTGCGCGATGTGTTTGCTCATCTATGTGAGCTTAAAGGCGTTACAGGCGATACAAAGCAGAAATTGGCTGCTGAACTTTATGATTCTTGCTCTGCGCTTTTTTTGATGTAACGGTTGATTTGCCAGTGTTTTAAGCCGCGTCCTAGTTGCCAAGTAAAAATACAGGTGATCACTAACATTAATAACACTTGGCGACCTAAATCATGAAAACTACTGTGACTGGTCGCAATAGATGCCTGCGTTAAATAGGTAATCGACACAAAGCCAATTGGCCTTTCATCATCACTTATCACCGGCTCTACAAATGGGGTTTTAAGCTTGCTGATACCCGGCGTTGAATCGGGTAATAAACCAAAAGTGTGGTGGCTTTGCCAATTATCGCTGGCCGCAATTTGAATACCTTGCTGATCGTAAATCGTTGCCGCTAACACATATTCATCTTCAGCAATATGATTACATAGTGCATTTAACTCGGGTTTGTTTTTTTCTTGCAGCGGGGTTTTGGCATTCAGTGCCATAAACTTGGTTAAGCTTATCGCTGTACTATCAGCGCTATCATAAAGTAATTGGTGGCTTTGAAAGCTACTATTCATGGCAACCCAACTTAACAGCACAAAACAGGCTGCAGCCAAGCTTAAGCGCACAACACGTTGGCGATAAGTGGCTGAAAAGGGAATTTTAAGTTGGTTATTTTTCATAGTCACCGTATACGTTACTGACAGCTTTTAAATTTGATGGTACAACATGATAACTTTAACAGCCCCTTGAGTGCGAGTAGCAAATGCACGACCAAGGACAGACATAAGTCTAATGTGGAGCCACTATGTCACAGCTTAGCTTAGCTGCTACACCTTCAGCAAATTTAGCAGAACAAATCAGCCTAAATTGCTGGTATAAAATTGAAAACAAACACCTTATTACAACAGACTTTACGCCAAAAGCAAACCAAGGCGTGTTCAGTGTTGCCTTTGGTAATGAGCTTAATGCTGAGCAATTACTAGCGATTAGCGATTTTTTAGCGGCGCAAGGGTTTAGTAATTTATCGCTTTGTTGTTATCAGCCAGTCGCAGACATGCCAGTAGCGTGGAGCTTTCATAGCGATACAACAACTGCACTAAGTCCATTGGTATTAGTTGAGTTTGCTAAGCAATTGGGTATTCAACTGGTGCAATTAACTAATCCACCCACGGTGAATGAACCAGGTTTATTGCTGATGGATATGGACTCAACAGCCATTACTATCGAGTGTATCGACGAAATTGCGCGTCTTGCCGATGTGTATGATGAAGTTGCCGCTGTAACTGCGCAAGCAATGGCCGGTCAGCTGGACTTTGCACAAAGCTTAAAGCAGCGTGTCGCAAAACTAGAAGGTATCGATGTAGACTTAATTGATGGCTTAAAAGCGCGTTTACCGCTTATGCCGGGCGTGAGTGAATTATGCCAATACCTAAAAGCGCATAACTGGCATTTAGCAATAGCATCAGGTGGTTTTGTGCCATTTGCTGAGCAAGTACAGTCACTGCTTGATTTAGATGAAGTGCATGCCAATACCCTTGAATTTAAAGATAACCGTTTAACAGGCAAGGTCATAGGCACGATTGTTGATGCTGAAGAAAAAGCCCGTGTACTTAAACGAATCGAACAAAAGCTTACCTTAAACAATCGCCAAACTGTTGCTATGGGTGATGGTGCGAACGATTTGAAAATGATGGCTGCGGCAGGGCTTGGTGTTGCTGTGCATGGTAAACCTAAAGTAGTTGAGCAAGCACAAACTGCAATTAATGAAGGCTCATTACTGCAAGTTGCTTACTTACTCTCTCTACCGTTAGATTACTCGCTTTAACCAAGTTGCTTTGCGTTTACTCATTTCATTGATCAGCCTTTGGTCAATATCAAAATGGGTAAGCGCTTCTTCGGTTATATCAATTAAATCACCCACACCAGCTACTGCCCATAGTGCTTCTTCTAAGTCTTTTGCTTTATGTAATGCATACTGACTAATGTATTTGAGTTCATTCGCTAAGTAATCAATATCTGGGCGACCAGTTCGTGATACATATAAACGAAATACAAAGACTAAATCGTTTTTCAGCGCTTTTTTCACAAACAAAGTTTGTGGTTTGTAATCATCTTCACTAATACAGCGGCTGGTAATTGCATCGCTTATTTCGGCTTGGCGCGGATCAAAGCGAACAAATAGGGTAAATGGCAGAGGTGGATCTTGGCGACTACGGTCTTTGATCAACGGGGTGATCACTTCTGTAATTTGATCCGTTGATAAGAATCCGTCGATGCTGGTTGTTTCGTTCAATAACGCAAAATTTTGTAGTAGTACATGAAGTGGGCTTGGATATAAGCCTTGGCCAATAGCGCCAGCTTTAAAGTGGGCAGCTTCTTTATGTAAATAAAACGGGAATTGGCATACGCTTTTGGTCACCATATTTCTGAGTGCAGTTGATAGCCCCGGAATTTTAGGGGTTTCTTCACAAACACGTAATTTGTCTTTGTTGTTATCGATTAATACGGTGAAAAACTTAATCGCCATATGCGGTAAGTCACCAACTTTATGCACTTTTAAATTTACCGTTGTCAGTGATTTACTTATAGCCATTACTTCATAAGCCAGATTTGTTAAATCGTGCTTTTTGGTAATTTTTTGCAAATCAGGCAAGTTTAGTTTGATGATATCGCCTTTTTTGAACTCAACCGGTTGGTCGCATTCAATTTGCAAGCCCATCACAGATAAATCACGAGTATGGCCTGTAATTGATTGCTCATGATGTTCAATGCTGATAGCTGTTTTGTATAAATAGCGTTTATGAGCACGAAGGTTCACATACTCAAGCGCCACAGGCTCTAAATGAGGAGGCGTTTTATGCTTACTGTGACCAAACTGTTTAAGTTGGTTTACCGCATCTTTATTATAATCAAGCTGTTGGTATGTTTGTTGTTCAAACTTAGTACCCACCGAGGTCAAAATCAGTAGATATTTAACATCTTTAATCAACCCCTGCACCCGTGGTGTCGGTGGCTTATTTAGTTTTTCGATGTTTTTACCAGCACTACTAGGTAGAGATAGCGGAATATACGAATCTTCCGGGTGGCTTGGCATCAACTGAAGCTTAAAGCATTGCCAGCTGTCTTTTTGGCTACCAAAGCCGAGGAACAAATTTCTCAGTTGTGGTTGGCTATCAAGCTCAGTTCGCGTAGCTGAGTAGTAATAAATTTTGCCAGCAACGGTATGAGTGAAGGTGTACAGGTATTCTTCTTTTACCGCATCTGGTGAACTGAGCAAGTGACCTAGGCGTTGCTGATTGATAATGCTATATAAGCATGACAACTTACGTTCATCACAAAAATAGCGCTGAATAAAAATGTTATTTTCTGTGGTTAACGCAAGGCTAGGATATAGTTTGTCGCCTTGTAAGCTTAAAAATGTATAAAATGAGGTAACACGTGGAATGTAGTATTGCTCGTAGCCTTTTGATACAACCGCATCTAAGGTATTGTCTAAGTTCACTTTATAGCGACGTTTATTACCGTGAATAAAGCTTTCTAAGAACTCATCAAACTTATCATTATTTTCAATAAAGGTGCGCTTTAAGCGTACATGGTTGTATTCACGGGATACTTTTTCTACCGCAACTACTTCATATTGAATTCCGTTTTTTAAGCCAAGTTCAAAATCTTGCTCTAGGCCAACTAAGCGCAGACCAATTAATTGGCCTTTTTTAACTTTATACCGTGGTGCTAACTTGATTTTAGCGCCACTTAAAGAGATATCAGAGGTAGAAGCGGCAACCTTATTGTCTTTATCTAGTTCAACGGTAATTTTAATTGAGTAGTTCATCCGCTCTTCGCGGCGACTTTCATAAGATGCAAACTTAATGACCTTAGCAGACTGCTCTGTCGTGCTACTATCGTCAGTTAAAGCTTGTTCAGCGGCTTTTTTTTGCATTACGCGGTGATTGTTTTCGGTATTCATTACCGCTTCGTAAACGGCAAGGGTGTAACCACCGTGGCGCTTTATAGCATCTTCAAACACTTCAATGGCTGTATCGTCCATAAAGTGTTGCTTACCATCATATTCGTAGGGTTTGACTTGGCCGGTTACCTGGCCACGTAAATCAATAAAGCGTGCTACAGGCTGAGATAAGCGCGACATTTCCATTTTGATCAGAAACTGCTCTGGCTTTGTTAAGCTAGCTGTTTTTGATTTAAACAGTTTGTCGAACTGGGGAGTGCCTAAATGTGCCTTTAGTTCTTCAACTAGGCTTTCATATTTAAGCAGTATGTCTTCAGCCATTTATAAAACCATCACCGTCTATCTAAAAAAGTAGGTATACTAGCTGGCTATTGAAAGCCAAAGCAGTGTAACTAGTTTTTTATTTTATTAGTTATTGTTATATGTATTCGCCAATTAAATGGCAAGCACTGTAAAGTTTTATTTGTAAGCAAGAACTGTGCCCTTAACCATTTCTTAATTAAGCACTTAGCATGATTAAGCGTTTTTCATGGGGCAAGTTACAGCATATTATCTTTTGTGACTACAAAAGTGACTCTAGTTTAATTACCTGAGTCATATGTTTTACTTTAGCTATTATATGCTTGAAAATACAGAAATAGTCACAAAACAGCGACCAAAATAGGTAAGGCCGAATGGCAAAATCAGCAAAAATCGAATTTGTCTGCACTGAGTGCGGCATGAACTATCAGCGCTGGCAAGGTCAGTGTAAGTGTGGAGCGTGGAATACGCTGGCAGAATTTAAGCCTTCAGCGGGGCAATCAAAGCAAGCGGCAAGCCGTGCGGCAGTGGCAGGTTATGCTGGTATCGCAAGCGGTGGTTCAAAGAAAATCAATGAAGTGGCGACCACTGAGGCCGAAAAACGCCTCACGGAAATTGGTGAGCTAGACAGAGTATTGAGCGGTGGTGTAACCACAGGCTCTGTTAACATTATCTCAGGCGACCCTGGTGCCGGTAAAACCACCTTGCTATCAGATTTAGTCGCACGTATGTCAAAGCTAATGCCTTCTTTATACTGTACAGCTGAAGAGTCTCTATCGCAGTTTAAAAATCGTGTGAATCGCTTACGTTTAGATTACAACGAAGATGAGCTTTACTTGCTGTCTGAAACCAGTGTTGAAGCCATCATTGAAGAGCTTGATAAAAACAAAATTAAGTTCGCGGTTATTGACTCAATTCAGGCCGTGGTAACAGAAACGGCAAATGGTAGCCCAGGCTCGCCATCACAGGTTAAAAGTGCAGCGCAAGCTTTAACACAATACTGTAAGCAAAATGATGTCACTATGTTCATCATTGCTCATGTAAACAAAAATAACGAAATTGCTGGGCCGCAAACACTTGTGCATATCGTTGATGCTTTATTGCATATCGATACCAATGATGGGCAAATTAGAACCTTACGTGCTAATAAAAACCGTTTTGGCGATATCGACACTGTGGGTATTTTTAGAATGTGTGAGCGCGGAATGCTTAGCGTTGATAACCCAAGCGAAATCTTTTTATCTGGTTCTAGTACCGAGTCTCCGGGCTCTGCTATCACTTGTATCCGTAAAGGTAACCGTAACTTACTACTCGAAATACAATGTTTAACCACAGAAACCGAAGCTGAATTCCCGCAGCGCGTGTGTGTTGGTCTAAATATGAACCGTATCAAGATGCTAACGGGTATTTTACGTAAGCACACAAAAACAAAAATCTTCCACGATACTTTTTTCAACATTGTTGGTGGTTTAAAAATCGATGAGTCAGAGACTTGTATCGATTTAGCATTGGTTACAGCACTTTTAAGCAGCTTGAACGAATTTGTTGTACCGCGTACCACCTGTATTATGGGTGAGCTAAGTTTAAATGGTGATGTAAGACCAATCGACAGCGGCGTACCTCGAGTTAAAGAAGCTGCGCAACACGGTTTTACTGAGATCTTTATTCCATATCGTAATTACCATAAATCAATGGAAGGCCTTGGGGCTAAGATCACCCCAGTAAAAACCGTGCATGAGCTATTGTCGTTAATAAACTAAATACAATTTGATACACTGATAAAAAATTTACACCAATTAAAGGAAATAAAATGAAGAAGTTAATTATTGCAGCGGTTGTTGCTGCGGCTGTCGGTGGCGTAGCTTACGCAAATTACGCAGCTACACAGGAAGTGAAAAAGGTGGTTGATAAGCAAATCAGTGCGTTATCAATCCAAAGCGGTGTAGAAATTAAATACAGCGATATCTCAGCTAGTATTTTTGATAGCAGCATGCAGTTATCTGATATCACGGTTTCAAATAGTTTAAGCAATGAGCCTGTCGCAACAATCGATAGCATTGATGTGTCGGGTTACGAAGTAGATGCCGTGCCGCCTCATACTGGTTTTGTTATGAAGAACTTTCGTTTTAGCGATGAATTTTTAGCGCAGCTGCCAGAAAATTCTAATAACAAGCTAGCATCAACAAGCTATAACGTTGACTCATCGCTTGATTATAATAAAGCTTCAGGCGACAGCGACTTTGCTCTTAAAGTGACTGCAAATGAGGTGGCTGACGTTAACTTTAATCTTGGTTTAGCTAAAACCACAGCGCTGATGGAAGCATCACTCGCTGTGAGCCAGATGCAAAATGAAGCAGCTGATGGTCAGCTTACTTTAGAGCAGCAGCTACAACAGCAATCAAAGATGATGGCAGCACTCACGCAGTTAGAGCCACGTAGCATCAATATGTCGATTGCTGATGAAGGTGAGCTTAAAGCGGTTGTTGATAGCTTCTTAACTGCGCAAGGCATGACTCATGAGCAATTTAAGCAAGTCGTTGCTATGCAGTTACAACAAGTGCCAGTAAGCGAAGAACTTGCAACAGCGATTAATAACTTTGTGAATGGTTTATCGTCTTTCTCAGTGTCAGCTAAATTACCAGAAGGTAAGACTATGATGGAGATTAATCAGCAAATTCAAATGCTGATGGGTCAACCTGAAGAGCTTGCGAAATTCATCAACCTACAAGCAAGTGGCGAATAATCTCAAGCCTCTTTTGTAAACCTAACCTTAAAGTGACGAGTGATTTAACTTACTCACTTTAAGGTTGTTTTTTATCTGCATCACACCTTGGCTGTGTTCTAAAAATTTCTGTGCTAAAGCGCGTTGAAAGCCTGTTTCTGCAGTACCTTTCAGTTCAACAGTTTCACCTTCAACAATCACTTGTAAGTTTTCAATGTGAAAGTTAGGGTTACGAGTTAACTTCTGCAATGCCATTTGCTGTAAGCGCGGTTGCGCAGATGTGCTTGTTGTTAGCACACTAGTATTGGCGCTCACAGTCGTTGCGCAAGCAAGTAAAAACATACAACTCAATAAAGTAAGTACTACGGTTAATTTGAAGCGGCTCATACAATTCCCTCGTTAATCTAGTCTGCTGTGAACTATTGCTGAACCTGTTACAATTATTATTCCAATATTTAAGTTGCTGAATTTTATTGTTTTATTTTTATTGGTGTGATGGGTGGGTAATAAAGTGTGAACTAATTACACAGTTAATAAGTAAAAAGGGTATGGCACAAAAATGCCGAGACAAGCTCGGCATTTTCACAGTAATGATGTTAAAGTTAAAACTACTTTTTCTTCTTCGTTTTAGCTTTGGCTTTTTTCTTTGCCTTCATTTTTACTGGATCTTTTTTCTTTTTAGATGGGATCTTCGCTTCTTTGTGCTGTGGCTCAAGCCCTTTAATTACTCGGCGTTTCAATTTTTGCTCAATGTAGCGCTCAACCTTACCAACAATTGCCACGTCATGAGCTTCAATAAATGAAATCGCAATGCCTTTTTTACCTGCACGACCAGTACGTCCAATACGGTGTACGTATACGTCTGCGGTACGTGGCATATCAAAGTTGATAACATGGCTGATATCAGCAACATCAATACCACGAGCAGCAACATCCGTTGCAACTAAGATATTGTTGCGACCAGAGTGAAAGTTCTCCATCGCTTTCATGCGCTTGTCTTGTGGCATTTCACCGCGTAACCAAGCAACACGAAGGCCTTCGTTGTTTAACTCACCAACTAATGTTTCTAGGCGCTCACGGGTTTTTACAAACACAATTGCTTTATGAATGTTGTCACCATTTAATGTTTCAACCAACATTTTTAGTTTGTGATCGTAGTCATCCGCAAGGTGAACCCATTGGTGGATTTTGCCTTTCTCTTTGCGTGAAGATTCGGCTTCAAGCAGTGCAGGGTCGTTTAAGATACGTTCTGCAAATAATTCAACGCTGTCACCTTCAAGGGTCGCTGAGAATAAGAAACATTGGCGGCGGTTACGTGCTTCATCACAAATGCGTAGCATTTCTTTACGAAAGCCCATGTCTAGCATGCGGTCAGCTTCATCAAGAATAAGCATTTCAACGTTTTCAGCATGGAAGTTCTCTGTTTCAAGGTACTCCATTAAACGCCCAGGTGTGGCAATGAGAATATCGTTATTGCTTTCGAAAATTTCTCTGTGTGTCCCGTAGTTTATACCACCTGTTACAACTCCAATTTTAAGATGAGTTTGTGCTGCGAGTAATTCACATTGCTCATGAATTTGATAAGCAAGCTCACGGGTTGGTGTCATGATCAATACGCGCGCAAAGCCAGGATCGCGACGTGGGAAATCAAGCAAGTATTGAATTGCAGGGATCAAAAACGCGGCTGTTTTACCCGTACCAGTAGGGGCAGATGCCAAAATATCACGACCTTGAAGAGCTTCTGGGATCGCTTGTTGTTGAATACTGGTTGGCGTATCAAAACCCATTTTATTAATGGCATTTAACAGCTTGTTATCGATATCAAATTCAGAAAATTGCATAGAGTGACATAAATAGAGGACAATTGAGCCTAATTATACGCGTTAACGCGGCTGTGGTGAATGAAAAGGTGAAAAAATGTCAGGCTTTGTGTTTAAACAATTTACGGTAACGCAAACGCGCACGGCGATGAAAGTATCGACTGATGGTATTTTGTTAGGGGCGTGGGCTGATGTAAGTGGTGCTAAGGGCATTTTAGACATTGGCACAGGCACAGGGTTGTTGGCGTTAATGGTAAAACAAAGAGCGCCTGAAGCAAAAGTAAGTGCCATCGAAATTGACGCGGGTGCCTGTAATGATGCTCGAGAAAACTTTGCGGCTAGCCCATGGCCTGATATAAACCTTTTCGAAGGTGCTTTGCAGTCGTTCAACGCAGCAGAGTCTTTTGATGCGATCATCACCAATCCACCGTATTTTAATGCGAGCCTAAAAGGTGATAATCATGCTCGAAATACAGCCCGCCATACTGACGGCCTTAGCTTCAGCGAATTAATAGCAGCGTGTACTAGGATTAGCCACGGCAAAACGCTTTTGAATGTGATTTTGCCCTGTGTAGAGGCAAAACAATTCATTGCGGTAGCAGAGCAAGCAGGCTGGTACTTAAATCGCCATTGCTTGGTACGTACAACCGAGAAAAAACAACCAAGTCGTAGCCTGTTGTTACTCAGCCAAAACAACGGCGAATGTGATACATCATCGTTAACCATACATGCAGCTGATGGTAGCTATAGCCAAGATTATAAAGAGCTCTGTAAAGCTTTTTACCTAAAGATGTAATGGTTATTCAGCTATGCTCGCTTCAAGGCCATCTTCACTTAAAAGTAAAGTGTATGACTGCCCATATGATGCGTTGCAGATTGAGACTGGTTCATAAACTCGCTTATCTTCATCATTGAGCTTTGATACTTTTAAATCATCAGCGCAGTCATCAATGTGGTACCAATAACTTAATTGATTTTGATATAAATTGACGATTTGCTTTTCAACTTTTAAGCGAAGGTTTTCAGTTGCGAGAATACGTATAGCAAAAAAGTCATCTTTATCATCATTAGCTTTTTTTACTAGAGTTAAACGAAGCTTTTCTTCATTTTGCCAAGCCATAAAATGATAAGGTTGATTTTGCTCTACCTGATACATCTGTGTGGCTGAGTTAGTTATGTCGCCGTGATCGACTACATAAAATGAAATACGGCTACGTTCATTGTGAGCATGTGTTACATCAATGGGAAGTGATTGCGATGCAAGCGTGTCAACATAGTATTGAGAGTCTTTAACTTCTTGAGCATCACCAAACAGGTCAGTGTTTGCCATGTAATAGTCCACTTCTAAATCAGTGGTATTGACGAGTGTGTAATTGTTCTCATACATTTCATCGCCAAAGTTATGAGTTTCTTCAACTTCTAATTCATCACAACCAGTTAGCAAAATACTTGCGGCAATCATTATAGGTAGCGCACTTTTCATTGTTATTCCTTTTACAAATGAAGGAGCTGATTAGCATACTTATAAGTTATTGTACCTTTATTGGTTGTTAAATTGTACCGGTGGCTGTAATTGCATGACTTCATCAAGCTGAATTTGTTGCACATATTCAAGCTCTAATAGGGCGTCTAACACGGCTTTACTGTGCGACTTTTCTATTTCGGCACTGCAAAAGTCAATAATGCTAAAGCGGCGTTTTATCAGCAGACCGTTGATTTCAGGTAAAGGATGTGTGGTTTCAATTAGCACGCGGGTCGTAGGGCAGGGGTCGGCATAGCCTGAACGTAATAACTTTTTTAAATTAAACAAGTTATCATCGAGCCGACCCAGCTCAATGGCGGCTTTAGCGCTATCAGGAATAAATAATGGCTCAGCAAAGCGATTTATTTTTATTTCGCCCGTGGCGTTAATTGTAGCTACCTGATTACTGTCGTAACTGACAATATCACCGGTAATTAATGTGAATTGACTCATTGTGTTCCCTCGCAATGTTGTGTCGATTTCGGAGCTTAGCAAAATGGTGTGTTTGGTTAAGCCCTGATATAGTGCCAAAGTCTTAAGTTTTATACGAGTTTTTTATGTTCCGTTTATCAATTGTTTTATCTACCTTATTATTTTCTCAGTTGAGTTTTGCTGCATTGACGCCTGTGGGTCTTTGGAAAACTATTGACGAAGAAACGAATGAAGCGAAATCTTTAGTACGTATTAGTGAGCAAGATGGTGTGTTGGTTGGCAGTGTTGAAAAAATCCTTAACCCAGCCAAGCAAGACGCAATCTGCGAAGAGTGTAAAGGTGATAAGAAAAATCAGCCTATTTTAGGGTTAAAAATTATAGAAGGCGCTACAGATGCTGGCGATGGTAGCTGGCAAGAGGGTGAAATTCTAGACCCAAACAATGGTAAAACCTATACCCTTAAACTAACACCACAAGAACAAGGTAAGGTGCTTGAAGTACGCGGCTATATTGCATTTTTCTATCGTAATCAATATTGGCAACGTGTTGAATAACCATTAAAAAGCCAAGCGATGCTTGGCTTTTTTATTCATGACTTACAAGCTTTCGCTGTACTCAGTCATGACTTGTTCAACCCAGCTTGCGATACGCTCATCGCTAAGCTCGTATTGACTGTCCTCATCAAGGGCTAAGCCAACAAATTGTTTGCCATCTTCAGTGAGTGCTTTTGAAGCCTCAAATTCATAACTTGCATCGTTAGGCCATTTGCCTAGCAAGGTAATGCTTTGATCACAAATTTCATCGTGTAACATGCCAAGTGCGTCTTGGAACCACTGACCATAACCTTGTTGATCGCCCATACCAAACAGAGCCACGGTTTTGCCGTTTAGGTTAACATCTTTAATGTCGTCCCAGATTGATTCCCAATCTTCTTGCAACTCACCAAAATCCCAAGTTGAAATGCCGAAGATCACGAAATCAAATTGCTCTGCATTTTTTAATGGCTCATCTTTGATATTGTGAAGGCTCACGATGTCGTGACCAATAATATCGCGAATTTTCTCTGCCGCTATTTCTGTGTAGCAGGTTGTAGAACCATAAAATAAACCAATCTGCATCGTATTTATCACTGTGTATTTGCCTGATATGATAGGCGTAAGTTTACCGTAAGGTATAATCAATTGATACCTTGATAAGGATGAGAGTACGCGTGGCTGATAATAATTCACAAGCCCAAAAAGGTGTAATAACAGCAAATAACGCCGAACATTTAGAGTTATTTTTAGATACGCTGTATCTTGAGCAAGGAGTCAGCGAAAATACACTCGCAGCTTATCGCAGTGACCTTGAAAAGTTTTGCCAATTTTTAAAAGATAAAGACCTACTAGCCGTTCGATCTGATGATATTGAAGCGTATTTAGCATACCGTGTTGATTTAGGGCTGAAGTCGCGCAGCACCGCGCGAAGCATCAGTGCACTTAAGCGTTTTTATCAGTATTTTGTACGCGAAAAAGCCATTGTTGATTCGCCGATGGTCAATATTGCTCAGCCAAAAGCAGGGCAGTCATTACCAAAAACGCTGTCAGAAGCCGAAGTCGAAGCTCTGCTTGCAGCCCCAGACATAGAAGATCCTATGGGGCTTCGCGATAAAGCCATGCTTGAGCTGTTATATGCCACAGGGCTTCGTGTGACTGAGCTGGTGGGACTCAGAATGGAGCAAATTAATTTGCGCCAAGCGGTGGTCTTTGTAAAAGGTAAGGGTAACAAAGAGCGTTTAGTTCCCTTAGGCGAAGAAGCTATGTACTGGCTTGAGCAGTTTTTAAAAGTGGGTCGTTCGCAAATGATTAAACATGCCACTGACTTTGTGTTCCCATCAAAGCGCGGGATTGGCATGACACGACAAACTTTTTGGCATCGCATCAAACACTATGCTATTTTGGCATCAGTTGAATCGCCGTTATCACCGCATACGCTTAGACACGCGTTTGCAACGCATTTGCTTAATCATGGGGCGGACCTTAGAGTCGTGCAAATGATGTTAGGTCACAGTGACTTATCAACAACACAAATTTATACCCATGTAGCGAATGAAAGATTGAAGTCGGTACACGAGCAACATCATCCACGTGCTTAGTGCAAGATTTTTAAAGATGTACCGGTCTATATAAAAAATGATCAGGATATAGGATATTTATGAAAAAGTTAGTTTTAGCCACAGCACTACTAGGCACAAGCTTAAATGTGTTTGCCAATGGCGTATCAACAACAGATGCTGCTGATGCCCCTATTATTGCTAAGTTTGCTGAGTTAGGCGTAACCGTTAAGCAAATCAACCAAAGCCCAGTGGCAGGCCTTAAAGAACTAATTACTGATAAGGGTGTACTGTACGCAAGCCCTGACGGTCAATTTCTAATGCAAGGAACACTGATTGACCTTAATAACCGAGTTAATCTAACAGAGCATGCACTGAGCGATGTACGTAAAGAAGGCATTGCTGAGTACGAAGACTCAATGATCGTTTACAAAGCGAAAAACGAAAAGCATTCAATCACAGTCTTTACCGATATTACCTGTGGTTACTGCCGTAAGTTACATCGTGAACTTGATGATTTCTTAGATGCGGGTATCACGGTTAAATACCTTGCTTTCCCACGTGGTGGTTTACGTGGTAAAGGTTACCAAGATCTAATGAATGTATGGTGTGCTAAAGACCCTGCTGAAGCGTTAACTGAAGCAAAAGCGGGTGCAGAAGTCGCAGACGTGCCAGGTTGTAACGCACCAATTGCTGAGCATTACCAACTAGGTCAAAGCTTTGGTATGTCGGGTACTCCAGCAATTATTTTAGAAGATGGCACCATGATCCCAGGTTATCAATCAGCTGCGCAGATCAGCCAAGCGCTTGATGCCTTACCAAAAACATCTTCATAATTGATTTTTTAAACGAAAAGGCCTATTTGTCGTAGGCCTTTTTTATTTGTATTAAGCAAAGAAGTACCATTTCCGACATGGAAAAAATAATTCAAGCTCGTCCTCATGTTGATGATTCGCATCTACCACACCATTTACACCCTGTAATTAAGCAAATATATGCGACTCGACAGGTGCAAAGTGCCACCGAACTCGATAATAGCGCTGCGACATTACATGACTTTAAGTTGTTTAAAGATATCGACAAAGCTGTGGTGCTATTGCAACAAGCCCTCGCGGCTCAAAGTCGCGTGTTAATCGTCGGTGACTTTGATGCCGATGGCGCAACCAGCACAGCAACCTTAATGCAAGGTCTTGCGATGTTTGGCTTAAAGAATCTTGATTACTTGGTACCTGACAGATTTAGCCTAGGTTATGGCTTAAGTCCTGCGCTTGCTGAGCAAATAGTGGCTATGCAACCCGAGCTTGTGATCACTGTTGATAACGGTATTTCATGTATCGATGGCATTGCAATTGTAAAGCAAGCAGGTATTAAGGTGCTGGTAACTGATCACCATTTACAAGGTGAAGCCCTGCCAGATGCTGATGCCATCGTGAACCCGAATCGTCATGACTGTCAGTTTCCATCGAAATCAATAGCAGGGGTTGGAGTGGCTTTTTATCTGCTTATTGCTTTACGTAGCCACTTACGTGAACAAGGGTATTTTCAGCATCAGCCAATGCCAAATTTGGCTGAGTTACTTGATATTGTAGCCCTTGGTACCGTTGCCGATGTGGTCGCTCTTGATGCCAATAACCGTACCTTAGTTTATCAAGGTTTAGCACGTATTCGCAGTGGTAAAACACGCCCAGGTATCAGTGCCCTAATCGAAGTGGCAAATCGTAATGCTGCCCGTTTAAGTGCCAGTGACTTTGGCTTTTCATTAGCGCCACGCTTAAATGCAGCAGGGCGTCTTGATGATATGAGTTTAGGTATAGCCTGTTTGTTATCAAGCGATATAAACCAAGCACGCCGAATTGCCGGTGAGCTCGACAGCCTCAATCACGAGCGCCGTGAAATAGAGCAGGGCATGCAAACTGAAGCACAAGCGGTGCTTGACTGTTTAGCATTTAAAACTGAGTCAGTGCCTGATGCCATTTGTTTATATCAAGCTGATTGGCACCAAGGTGTGATTGGTATTTTGGCTGGTCGATTAAAAGAAAAGTATCACCGCCCGACGATTATTTTTGCAGCGGGCGATAACGGCGAAATAAAAGGCTCTTGCCGCTCCATTGAAGGGCTGCATATGCGTGATTTATTAGAGCGAGTAAATACACTCTATCCGCATTTGATCAGTAAATTTGGTGGCCATGCTATGGCGGCCGGGCTGAGTATCAATGAGCAAAGTTTTACTGAATTTAAAACCGTGTTTGAGCAAATGGTAACAGACACACTCACTGAAGAGCACAAGCAAAGTATTTTACTTACCGACGGTGAATTACCTAATGAGTGCTTTTCGATGGAGTTTGCCAACTTACTAAAAAATGCCGGCCCCTGGGGACAGCAATTTCCTGAGCCAGTGTTTGAGCATGTGTTTGAGGTAATACAGCAGCGCATTGTCGGTGAAAAACATTTAAAACTGGTTTTAAAACATCAATCTGGACGATTAGTTGACGGTATTGCATTTGGTGTTGATGTGCGTGCATGGCCAGATACCGAAGTACGTTATGTGAAAGCTGCTTATCAACTCGATATAAATGAATTCCGTGGTAAATTCTCGTTACAGTTGATTATTCGAGAGCTACAAAAAGCGACATAAAAATATCGTTATAATCGACATAAAAGGCTAATAAAACGCTCGGTTTTTTGTTAAAATCGGGCGTTTTTAATATTTGTAGATAATTTACCGTATTTATTGTCGATATCGGTGCGCGGTAAATCAGCCATTTTGGAGTAATGTACATGTTTGAAGTGAATCCTGTGATTAACCAAATCAAGGAAATTCGCGAACGTACTGAACTGCTTCGGGGGTACCTTTGACTACCCTCTTAAGAAAGAGCGGTTAGAAGAAGTTAACGCAGAACTTGAAGATTCAGCAGTGTGGAATGAGCCAGAGCGAGCTCAAGCACTTGGCCGTGAAAAGTCGGCACTCGAAGCTATCGTTGAGACCATTGATAATCTAGTGTCAGGTACCGAAGATGTTGAAGGTTTAGTCGAGCTTGCTGTTGAAGCAGAAGATGAAGAAACCTTCGCAGAAGCCGAAGCTGAATTAGGCGATTTAAACGCACAGCTTGAAAAGCTAGAGTTCCGTCGTATGTTCTCAGGCGACCATGACCAAAACGATGCTTACCTTGATTTACAATCAGGTTCTGGCGGTACTGAAGCCCAAGACTGGTGCAACATGCTACTGCGTATGTATTTACGTTGGGGTGAAGCAAAAGGCTTTAAAGTTGAACTGGTTGAAGCAACTGATGGTGATGTGGCTGGTATCAAAGGTGCAACAGTGCGCTTTGTTGGCGAATATGCATACGGTTGGTTACGTACAGAAACAGGTGTTCACCGTTTAGTGCGTAAGAGCCCGTTCGACTCAAGTGGTCGTCGTCATACCTCATTTGCATCGGCATTCGTTTACCCAGAAATCGACGATAATATTGAAATTGATATTAATCCGGCAGACTTACGTATTGACGTTTACCGCGCATCAGGCGCCGGTGGTCAGCACGTAAATACAACAGAATCTGCGGTTCGTATTACTCACATACCAACTAACACTGTTGTACAGTGCCAAAATGAGCGTTCACAGCACAAGAATAAAGACCAAGCAATGAAGCAGTTAAAAGCGAAATTGTTTGAGCTTGAAATTCAAAAGCAAAATGCTGAGAAACAAAGCCAAGAAGATGCTAAATCTGATATTGGCTGGGGTAGTCAAATTCGTTCATACGTACTTGATGACTCGCGCATTAAAGACTTACGTACTGGCGTTGAAAACCGTAATACACAAGCGGTTCTTGACGGCGACTTAGATAAATTTATTGAAGCCAGCCTTAAATCTGGCCTATAACCACCAAGCTAAAAAAGAGCTAAAAAATGACTGATCAAATCCAAGACGAAAATAAGTTAATCGCTGAGCGTCGTGGCAAATTAGACGCAATCCGCGAAAATTGCCCAGCCAACGGTCATCCAAACCAATTCCGTCGTGAACATTACACGGCTGATTTGCAAGCTGAGTTTGGTGATAAATCGAAAGAAGAATTAGTTGCTGAGCAGCACGTTGTATCAGTAGCAGGTCGTATCCTTGCTAAACGTGGTCCTTTCCTTGCGTTACAAGACATGAAAGGCCAAATTCAAGCGTACGCATCAAAAGACGTACAAAAAGAATTAAAAGCAAAATACGGTCAACTTGATATCGGTGACATCATCGGTGTTAAAGGCGCACTTAATAAGTCAGGTAAAGGTGACCTATACGTAGAAATGACAGAGTACGAGTTACTGACAAAGTCATTACGCCCGTTACCAGAAAAATTCCATGGTTTATCTGATCAAGAAACTAAATATCGTCAACGTTATGTTGATTTAATTACTAATGAAGCGACACGTGAAACTTTCCGTATTCGCTCAAAAGTTGTTGAAGGTATCCGTCGTTTCTTAGCAGATCGTGACTTCATGGAAGTTGAAACGCCGATGCTACAAGTGATCCCAGGTGGTGCGTCTGCTCGTCCATTCGTAACACACCACAATGCACTTGATATCGACATGTACTTACGTATTGCACCTGAACTTTACTTAAAACGTTTAGTTGTGGGTGGCTTTGAGCGTGTATTCGAAATTAACCGTAACTTCCGTAACGAAGGTTTATCAACGCGTCATAACCCAGAATTCACAATGATCGAATTCTACCAAGCATACGCTGATTACATTGACCTAATGAACATTACTGAAGACATGTTACGTACTGTTGCGACAGACGTACTTGGTTCACCAATTGTTGTAAATACAACGAAAGATGAAAATGGTGAAGTGGTTGATTCAGTAGAGTATGACTTTGGACAACCGTTTACTCGTTTAACAATGAGCGAAGCTATCCTTAAGTACAACCCAGACTTTGATGCTGCGGTATTTAATGACCCTGAAAACCATTTTGAAGAACTTAAAGCGTACGCGAAGCAAGTACACGTTAAGATCCCAGAAAACTGCGTATGGGGCCCGGGTAAATTCTTATGTGAAATCTTCGAAGAGACAGCTGAGCATAAGCTAATTCAACCGACTTTCATCACCGCTTACCCGTGGGAAGTATCTCCACTTGCACGTCGTAATGATGAAAACCCATTTGTAACTGACCGCTTCGAATTCTTCGTTGGCGGCCGTGAACTAGCAAATGGCTTCTCTGAGCTTAACGATGCACAAGACCAAGCAGAGCGCTTTACTCGTCAAGTTGAAGAGAAAGACGCTGGTGATGATGAAGCGATGCACTACGATGATGACTATATCCGTGCATTAGAATACGGCTTACCACCAACAGCGGGTGAGGGTATTGGTATCGATCGTCTAGTGATGTTATTCACTGACTCACCAACAATTAAAGACGTGATCCTATTCCCACACATGCGTCCTCAAGCTGATTAATCAGCTAAAAGTCTTGAAAACGCCGCTTTTTAGCGGCGTTTTTGTTATCAGAAATTTCTGATTTTTATTGCTGTCAATTTTAATACTCAATTGTAATTAGCTGATCTAAAAAGAAATGCTGAATTAGTCTTCCAACAAAGTTACTAAGTTGTAAAATTTTTCTACAAATACAAAGGCCAATAGTATTATTTTTAGCCAAGATATGACATCATTGCGCAATTCTCGTTCAATGTATAAATGGACTTAATAATAATGACTAAAAAGCCTTCGCCGTTGCCTACAGATACGAACAAAAGCGAGCATCAACGTGAAGATTTTTATCGTGCTTGCATAGCCGAATTTCAACAATTGGGTTATCAAGATCAATACCTCGCAGAGTTAACTGATGAATTGATCCCATTGACGGGTCTTGAACCGTTGAGTGATAAAGAAAAAACGGCGAAAGGATAAACAAAAACAAGCTGTTTAGGCTCGTTATGGACAATCTATAACCATCTATACGATTTTCCTTGAAAAGTGTTTGACATATTTCCTGAAATCTTTATTATACGCCCCACAAGACGGAGAGGTGGCCGAGTGGCCGAAGGCGCTCCCCTGCTAAGGGAGTATAGGGTTTGTAGCTCTATCGAGGGTTCGAATCCCTCCTTCTCCACCATTTTTCCTAAAATGGCATGTCTTGAAGGTAATATGTGTGGACGCGTAGCTCAGCTGGATAGAGTACCTGGCTACGAACCAGGCGGTCGGAGGTTCGAATCCTCCCGCGTCCGCCACTTTTTACTTTAACTCTGCATCGAGTATAAACTTGAGTCTCTTGCTAAGAGAATAAATTAGCAATGTTCAAATGTGCGTGTGGACGCGTAGCTCAGCTGGATAGAGTACCTGGCTACGAACCAGGCGGTCGGAGGTTCGAATCCTCCCGCGTCCGCCATATTTGAAACTCACATCGAGTATAAAGATACAAATTTGGTCGGAGGTTCACTCTTTCAAGAGACGTCCCGCAACCGCCATATTTGAAACTCATATCGAGTATAAAGATAAAATCATTGCAAGATTATAAAATGTAACTTGCGGACGCGTAGCTCAGCTGGATAGAGTACCTGGCTACGAACCAGGCGGTCGGAGGTTCGAATCCTCCCGCGTCCGCCACTTTCTCTTAGAAAGTGACATAAGCCGACAAGCTGTCGGTTTTTTTGTGTCTTTAAGATACAGTCAATGCAAGACTTAAACATGCATCATCACACTGCGGACGCGTAGCTCAGCTGGATAGAGTACCTGGCTACGAACCAGGCGGTCGGAGGTTCGAATCCTCCCGCGTCCGCCACTTTCTCTCAATTAGAGTTAAAGTGTCATAAACCGACGAAAGTCGGTTTTTTTGTGCCTGCAATCCGCGTAGGAGCGACTTCAGTCGCGAGCATCACGCTTCCACACCCCAAATTAAACCCCAACTCAAAATGCAAAAATGCACCCCGTAGGCGTGAAACTTGTTTCGCGCGCATCAAGATGCATAGGGTTTTCAACATCTCACCTAAGCGATAGATTTTATCTAGTAAATTAATTTATAAGCCAGCTTCTTACAGGCATTAAAACCGAGTTAATTTGCTTCATGGTCAATTTGTGTTAGATTTAATAAAATATTCCAAAAATAATAACAAGTGGGAATTTTATTTTATGTATGCGAAAGGTGCATATCAAAAACGGCTGGCTATAAGTTGCGGCTTTATGCTTTTGACTGGTTGTGAAGCGAACACAGAAAAAGCCCCATTAACCGACCAACAATACTTTGAGCAAGTAATGTTAGCACCCGCTATTTTGCCAAAAGACTTATCTAATAGCGGCTGTTTATCACTCGAAAATGAAAGCAATCTGCAAGGTTATAAATCAGCGGCTGAGGTTAATTACCAGCAGGCGGGTTGGCAAAACAGAGTTGCGGCCGATTGGCAGTATTTTTTAGCCCCAGAGCAACCGGGCAAGCTACTCCTAATTGATTATCAAGTTCGAGCAGGGCAATTAGCTTACCGGTATTTAAGTGACGGCAGCCATAATGAGTTATATGAACCTTGGAGCTCATCAAAAATTCAAGCGTTTAGCGGTGCGCTTTCAAAAGTAAGGCAATCCCACCCAGAGCTTGGTGCAGCTTCTTTTGCCGGCGATACTGCATTGGCTGATTTGATCAGCAGTATTAATAGTTACGAAGCATTTGGCAAAGCCGATGGTAATTCAAATGCGATAGCCAGTTATTTTGTCAATGTGGCAGGGCGCGAATACTTACGTGGGCTTTTTAATGATGGCTGGCTAAAACTACAGGATCAGCGTTTGCTATTTAACGGCGCATATGGCCCAGAGCAGTTTATGCCATCAGACGAATACTGGCATAACCCTACCAATAATGAGCTTGATGCAAAGATAGCTCGGTTCAAAGCAAGCAGTGATGATCCTGGCTATTTAGGGTATCGTTGTGAGAGTTGTGGTTTAACGGGCAACAAAGCAATGACCACACTTGCTCAAGCGGAATGGTTAAAACGTCTGGTTAGTCATCAGCGTGAACCAAGTACGCAAATGCCTTATTTACAAGCAACTGATGTTGATGTGCTACTTAATGGCACAGGCCATACAGATGAACATGCGCAAGTTGGCGGTATGATGGTAGGTATCAGTCATATCGTTACAAATGCATTAGCAAATGTTATTGCGCCAAATGATAGTCGCTCTGCAAAAGAAGTGCTCGATAGCGCAACGAATGGGCAGTGGCGTGTTTGGCAAAAAATTGGTTGGGGGCCAAGTGAAACACGCTCCACCACAGAAACCGTAATGTTGGCACATGTGTGTTTAGGCAATTACCAAGGTGGCCGTGAGTTTACGTTTAGTGTACAGCAGTCAACTTTGGGGGCTGACGAAGCCAATTTGCCAATAGTCGGTAAGCAAATGCAGCAAAAGTTGCAGCATGCTTTTACAAAATTATTAGATTAACGCGTTCAATAAGGTACAGCTATGCGTCGTTCAATTATCGCTTTATCAATTACTTTAGGGGTTGCTTTTAGTGCACCTATGCATGCTGAGGGTTGGCAATCAGATGTTATCGGGGTCACGCAGTCACAGCTTTCGCCCAGCTACTGGCTAGCACAAGGTGCATCGGCAAAAGTGATCATGACAGAGGCGCAAATTGCGGCCTTCAACGAGAAACTAGTAAAAGATAATAAATACATTGTTGATCCTCTGTCATTTCAACAATCGCTCAGTAAAGACGAGTTAACAAGCGCCATTCATTCGGCAAGTTCAATTCCAAAAAGCCCGCGCTTTTTTACCGACGGCCGCCAACTCACCGCGAAAGACTTTGCCAAATATCAGGAAAACTTAAACCTTAACAAGGTCGCAGATAACAATGAGGTACGTTTTGCTGTAGTCGTTAAGCGCACCGCATTACGTACTTTTCCAACCTGGGATCGGGTTTTAAATAGCGGCCTTGATCAAGACTTAGATCGCTTTCAAGAAAGCGGAATGTTTCCGGGCGAAGCGGTTGCTGTATTGCATCAAAGCGCAGATAAAAAATGGTTGTTAGTACGTGCTTACAACTACCTAGCGTGGACGCCTGCAGAAGATCTTGCCTTTGCTGATGCAGATAAAATAAAAGCCTATCGCGAACAAGATGACTTCTTGGTGGTAACCGGTGCAAAAGTAAATACTGCTTATGTGCCAAATGATGAAGGCCTCTCAGAAGTTCAGCTCGATATGGGAGTGCGCTTACCATTAGTTGATAGTGAGCAAGTACCGTATTTGCTCAACGGCCAAAACAGCTATGCTAGCCATGTTGTACAGTTACCTACCCGCGATGAGCAAGGCAAACTTGTTATTAAACCTGCAATGATAAGTAAAACTGCCGATGTAAATTTAGGCTACCTAGACTACAACGAGCAGAATCTCATTAAACAAGGCTTTAAGTTTTTAGGCGAGCGTTATGGTTGGGGTCATGATTATAATGGCCGTGACTGCACTGGGTTTGTTGGTGAAATTTATAAGAGCTTTGGCCTACTAATGCCGCGTAATTCAGGGCAGCAAGGCAGTAGTGAATACGGGCAAAATAATCGCTTTGATAAAAATACAGCGGCGGATGCTAAGTTGCCAAAGGTTAAAAACATGGCGATTGGCGATCTAATTTATATTCCGGGTCATGTAATGATGTACCTAGGGGAGCATCACGGTGAGCCTTATGTTATTCATGACGTTAAAGGCTTAGGTTATAACAAAGGCGATGGTAGTTTTTATAGTAGTGCCTTGAATGGGGTGTCGGTCACGCCATTATTGCCACTTAGATTATCTCAAGAAACCAGCTACTTAGATCGTATTTATAACATTAAGCGTATTCGCTAGAGGCCATTATGAAAATTAAAGCTGTTCGCTTTGCAAAGCTCAAAGTGCCATTAGTTACTCCATTTAAAACAGCACTAAGAGAAGTCAGTTTTATCGAAGACTTAGTGGTTTTAATCGACACCGAATGTGGCCAAATTGGCTATGGCTCTGCGGCTTCAACACCGGTTATTACAGGCGATACCCATCAAGGGATGATAGCGGTCATTCAGCAGTTTATTGCCCCTAAATTAGTGGGGCAAGAAATCGAAAACATTAATCAGCTTACCCACATTATTCAATCAACGGTGGTTGGTAACAGTAGTGCAAAGGCGGCGTTAGAGCTGGCGGTTTACGACTTGTGGGGCAAGCTCTATAAAGCGCCTTTATATAAGTTACTTGGCGGTGGGAAGTCAGCGCTGAAAACCGATATCACCATAAGTGTCGATAACATAGATAAAATGCTCAGTGATTGTCAGCGAGCGGTTGAGCAAGGTTTTGATGTATTAAAAATAAAAATCGGCAATAACCTTAATCAAGATATTGAACGAGTAAAAGCAATCCATGCTGGGTTTGCCGCTAAGGCGCAGCTGCGTTTAGATGTAAACCAAGGTTGGAATGCCAAACAAACTGTGTTTGCGTTGCAACAACTTGAGCAATCAGGTGTGGTATTAGAATTGGTTGAGCAGCCGGTAAAAAGCAGTGATATTCAAGGTCTCAAATATATTACTGAGCGAGTGAACACCCCGATTATGGCCGATGAAAGCGCCTTTTCACCGAAGCAAGTGATCCAACTTTTAGAGCTTGGCGCAGTTGATATTATCAATATTAAATTAATGAAAATGGGCGGTTTAAGCCGAGCTATTGAGATTGCTAATATCACAGCCCAATACCAAGCAGAGTGTATGATAGGTTGTATGCTAGAGGGCAGTATTGCCGTAGCTGGTGCTGCACATTTAGCCTCTGCCAAAGCACAGCAAATCAGTAAAATTGATTTAGATGGCCCAGCCCTTGGTCAGTATGACCCAGTGCAAGGGGGCGTTGAATTTAGCGGCCCACAAATACGCTTATCGGATGCCCCAGGTCTTGGCATTGAATCAATAACGGGGCTTGAACTAATCACAAATGGAGTATGGCCAGCATGAAAAAACTATTCAGTCTTATTGCAGTTATGAGTTTATCGGCTTGTGCCAGCAAAGAGTTACCTAAACCTGTTATTGATAACAGTCATCAACAGCTCGTGGTGGTGGTCGCTAATGATAGTGATGCCATTGATGCCACTCTTTATCGCTTTGAAAAAACCGCTGGCAGCTGGCAACAACAAGGTCAGCAACACGCGGTGGTATTAGGTCGAACTGGTCTTGCTTGGGGAGTGGGGCTGCATCCTGCACAACCTGGTCAGCAAAAACAAGAAGGCGATGGTAAAGCGCCTGCGGGTATTTTTGAGCTTGGTACTGCATTTGGTTATTTAGATTCATTACAAACTAACCTCAGTTATCAAGCAATGACAGCAAATGATTATTGTATTGATGTGAAAGGCTCACCGTTTTACAACCAGTTGGTTGATAAAGCACAAGTAGGTGAAGACGCCGTAAAAGACTCTTCAGAATGGATGCGTCGTGATATATACAGCCAAGATAACCTTTATAAAAAAGGCATTGTTGTTAAGCATAACCCAAGCAATATCAATGGTGCGGGTAGTTGTATCTTTATGCATTTATGGCGGGCGCCAAGTAAGCCTACAGCTGGTTGTACAGCAATGACAGAAAGCGATATGGATGTTCTACTTGCTTGGTTAGATGAGCGTAAAAAGCCGCTATTAGTCAGCTTGACCAAAGCGCAATATCAACAAAAGCAAAGTCAGTGGCAATTACCTAACTTAGCTAAATAAAAATAATAAAATAAAAGTATTTTAATTTTGTCATAATGATGGAATAATATATTCCATCAAGGTTTGGGTTAGGATAATAAATGAGTGCAAATTACGCTTTTCTCGATTGGCTCGTATTCGCAAGTTACGGTGCAATTTTATTGCTAAGTGGCTGGTGGTTTAATCGCAAACGCGCTAACTCAAGCCAAGATTTTTTTCTAGGCGGAAATAGCATGCCAACTTGGATGGTGGCTATTTCTGTTTTAGCGACTTCGCAATCTGCGGCAACGTTTATTGGTGGGCCAGATCAAGGCTATCAAGGTGATTTTTCATATATTGCGACCAATATCGGCGCGTTTATTGCGGCATTTATTGTATCGGCGTTTTTAATTCCAAAGTTTTACCAGCAAAAAGTGTATACCGTTTACGAACTGCTTGAAAAACGTATCGGACCAAAAGCTAAGCGCCGTAGTGGCTTGATGTATTTATTTGGCCGTGTGTTTGCCAGTGGCGCCCGTTTGTATATGGCAGCGATTGCTGTTGCGATGATTCTATATGGCAATATCGATGCCGACAGTGTGGTTATCGCGACTTTAGTACTGGCGCTTGCAGGTCTGCTTTATACCTTTTTGGGTGGCATTCGCAGTGTTATTTATTCTGATGTACTGCAAAGTATCGTTTATGTCAGTGCGGCTATTGCGGTTATTTGGTGCTTGCTGAGTCTTATTCCGGCTGATTTCTCAACCATAATTGCAACTTTGAGTGAGCCAAGTCCTGGTGCAGACTCAAAACTTGCGCTGTTTAAATTTGATTTAGATTTTGGTCCGTCAGGGGTCTTTAACATGGCCTCTGTGTTAACGGGGTTTGTGCTGTTAAATATCGCCGCATTTGGTTTAGACCAAGATATGACGCAGCGTTTATTAACCTGTAAAAACCCTAAAGAAGGCAGTAAAGCGTTATTACTATCGGTGGTGATGGTGATCCCGGTTATGGCTATTTTTATCTTTATTGGTTTGCTGCTTTATATTGTTTATCAGCAACCTGCACTAATGAATAACGAAGCTGGGCAAACGGTTGTACAAGAATTTAACGGCGAAAAAATCACTATCTTTATGTACTACGTATTAAACGAAGTACCAGCTGGGGTTAAAGGCTTAGTCAGCGTGGGTATTATTGCTGCGGCTATTTCTACTTTGAACTCTGGACTTAGTTCGATGTCTTCAGTCATCGTACAGGATATCTATCGCCCGTATTTAGAAAAACATAACAAGCAAGTAAGCGATCATCACTTTGTAAAAGCGGGTCGTGTAGGGATGGCACTGGTTAGCCTTGCCTTAGCGCTGATGGCTATTCTTTGTTATTTCTGGCAGCAATACAGTGATATGCCATTATTAAAATTTGCGCTAAGTGTAATGGTGTTCTCGTACAGCGGTTTGTTAGGTGTGTATTTTACTATCTTGTTCACCAAACGAGGCAGTGAAGGCTCAGTGTTAGCAGCGCTAATAGCGGGCTTTATGGTGACTTTATTAATGCAGCCGTACATGATTGACTGGTTACTACCCGAATCAATGCGCTTTTACTTAGGATTTACTTGGCAGCTATGCATAGGTACATTGCTCGCAACATTGGTGTGTTGCCTTGGTAAAGCGGCAGACGAGAAGAGTGCGTAAATGGCTGTACGCTATGTTTTAGCCATCGATGGTGGCGGCACCAAAGTGTTAGCAGAGCTAAAAGAGCAGGCAAGTGGCGCGACTTTTCGTGCCCAAGCGGGTTCGGCATCAATTTCGAATGATCTTGATTTAGCGTTAGAAAATATTGTTAAAGTGACCCGTGATGTTTGCCAGCAAAGTGGCGCAGATCCAAGTGAAATCGTCACCGTTATGGGGGTTGCTGGTGGCTCATCGCAGAGTCTTGCTGAACAATTAACAGTGATGCTCAAGCTGATTTACGAAATAGAATTTGCCAGTTTGCAAATTACCAGCGATGCAATTACGTCACTATATGGTGCTAATCTTGGTGACCCATGTGTGGTTATTGCTCTTGGCACCGGTGCTGTCGGGGCACGATTAAACGCACAAAAGCAAACTAAGTTGGTGAGCGGCTGGGGTTTTACCGTTGATGATTTTGGTGGTGGTGCACGTATCGGCCTGATGGCTGTGCAGCAACTATTAAACGATATAGATATTTACGATTTACCAAAAAGCCGATTAACGATTCGTTTGAGTGAGCAGCTAGGATGCACTCGTCAAACAATTAGTAGTTGGCTTAAACAAGCAAAACCCGCGGATTATGCAGCATTTAGCCCGTTGGTGTTTAGCTTACAAAACGACTGTGAGGCGGCAAAAACGGTATTAACAGAGCACACTCAATCGGTGGTTCGGTTAATAAATAAAAGCCGAGGTAACTCGCCGTTACCGGTGATTTTAATTGGTGGTTTGGCGAAAGTCAGCCAACCGTTATTGCCACTTGCCTTACAAAACGAGTTATCTCCTTGTAAGGGAGATTCATTAACTGGTGCCGCCATTTTAGCGGCAAAGCATTACCATGACATTATTGAAAAAGGACAACCCAATGAGCCCTGAGCACGTCTTTAAGCAACAACGTGAGTTACTCGAAGAGTTAAACGGTATTGTCTCTGAAGGACAAAACCCAGACACTTTGGATATCGATCTGCTCAGCTCCACTGAGATCCTCACTAAAATCAATAATGAAGATCACAAAGTAGCGGGTGCCGTGAAACTTGTGATCCCACAAATTAGTGAAGCTGTCGATCATGTCGTTGAAGCATTTCAACAAGGTGGCAGGTTAATTTACATTGGTGCTGGCACCAGTGGTCGTTTGGGTATTTTGGATGCGGTTGAATGTGCGCCTACTTATAGCGTAAGCGATCAGCAAGTGCTCGGTATTATTGCTGGTGGTGACACCGCGGTTAAAAAAGCCGTAGAAGGCGCTGAAGATAGCACCACGTTTGCTATTGAAGATTTAAAAAATGCCAATTTAACCAGTAAAGATGTCGTGGTTGGCATTGCCGCCAGCGGTCGTACACCGTATGTTTGCTCGGCAATTGAATACGCTAAATCACTCGGTTGTGTCACTGTGGGTGTCACTTGCAATCCTGATTCAGCAGTGATGCGTTTGCCACAAATCGGCATTTGCCCCGTGGTGGGTGCAGAAGCTGTAACTGGCTCTACACGTATGAAATCGGGTACTGCACAGAAGCTGGTGTTGAATATGCTAAGTACAGCCAGCATGATCCGCACAGGTAAGGTGTATAAAAACCTGATGGTTGATGTGAATGCCAGTAACGAAAAGCTGCACGCTCGTGCTATTCGTATTGTGATGCAAGCAACAGAGTGTTCTCAGCAGCAAGCCGTGGATGCATTAAAGCAAGCTGAGCAAAGTGCAAAACTGGCCATTTTAATCGTGTTAACCGGAAAACCAGCTCCTGAAGCAAAACAGTTATTGTCAAAAGCGGGTGGCTTTTTACGTAAGGCGGTTGAAGAATAATGCGTTTTTTAGCTGTTTTATTTGTTAGTTGTTTTGCGCTTTTGGGTTGCCAAGAAACACCTGCACAAGCGCCTAAAAATGCACAGCCTTTACAGGTGGGCGCGGCCAATTTTCAAGCTTATGTACCTGCATTAACTGGGAAACGTGTTGGCTTGGTAGTTAATCAAACATCAGTGGTGAATGGTCAACATTTAGTTGATGCATTACTTGATAAAGGCGTTGTGGTTAGCAAAATATTTGCCCCAGAGCATGGCTTTCGCGGCGACCATGACGCTGGTGCTCACGTTAAAAGCACAGTAGATGCTAAAACAGGTATCGATGTTGTGTCGATTTATGGCAGTAATAAAAAGCCAAGTCCTGAGATGCTTGCTGATTTAGACGTTATTATTTTTGATATTCAAGATGTTGGTGTGCGTTTTTACACTTATATCAGCTCAATGCACTACGTAATGGAAGCTGCCGCTGAAAATGGTAAACAGGTTGTGGTACTCGATAGACCAAACCCAAATATAGCCTATGTTGATGGGCCTATCCTTGACCCACAATTTCGCTCATTTGTTGGTATGCACGAAATACCTGTTTTACACGGTATGACAGTGGCTGAGCTTGCTCAGATGATCAAAGGCGAAGGTTGGATAAATGACGCTGATAAGCTTAAGCTGAGTGTAGTGCCTGTTGCGAATTATGACCGCACTATGGCTTATGAGCTACCAATAAAGCCAAGTCCTAACTTACCAAATGCCCAATCAATTGCGCTGTATCCATCATTGTGTTTCTTTGAAGCTACGCCTGTGACTATTGGCCGGGGTACTGATTTTCCGTTTCAAGTCGTTGGTTACTCGCCAGTTAAACTCGGTGAATTTAGCTTTACGCCAAGGGCGATTAAAGGCGCTTCAATGCACCCTAAATTCAAAGGGGTCGAAGTATTTGGTCAAGACTTACGAGATGCTGATATTCACGGCCTAGATTTAAGCTTGTTTATTTCGGCTTATCAAAAGCTAAGTGCGAATGAGCAAATGTTTTTTGAACGCGCAGATTTTATGGATAAACTTGCAGGGACTGATAAATTACGCTTAGCCATTGAAGCAGGCCAAACTGAGCAGCAAATAAAGCAAAGCTGGCAAACCGACTTAAGTGCTTTTAAACGCAAGCGCTCCTCATATTTGCTGTACCAATAATAACTAGATAATTAGCTAACTAGATAAATAACAACGAGGCACTTGCCTCGTTTTTTAATAATTAAGTGTTAAAACAGCGAGTTTAGTTTTTCTTAAATTCACCAACAACTTCGTTAGAGTGTTCAAGTAGCTTGCGTCCTTGTCGGCTCGACTGTGTTAAGGCTATGAATAAAATATCAATTACAAAATCCTGTGCTGTACGCGCTAAGATTGACGATAAACGCACAGATTCACCTTCAGCTACCGAGTAAAGTTTTACGTCAGCTGAGTCAGCGACAAGACTGCTACCGAATTTTGTTACTGAGATTACAGAGCTTGCATTTCTCTTGGCGTGCTTTACAACTTCGGCAATTTCGCGTGTCATACCTGATTCACTTATTGCGATGACCAAATCACCTTTCGCAAAGGTTGCAACATACGCAAGTTGTGCGTGTCCATCAGGCTCTGCAATAGCAGGCATACCGAGTTTTTGTAATTTATAAGAAAAATCTTTTGCAACCAGCGCTGAGCCACCTAAACCGCAAATTAAAATGCGCTTTGCAGATTTTAATAGCTCTACCGCTTTTTCGACTGCCGGCGCTTCGTTGAGGTTTTTTGTTTCGGTTAACACCGCCAGTTTACTGCTTAATAGTTTTTCAGCAATTTGCTCTAGCGAGTCATTTAGGGTGATCTTGCCATGTAGCTTAGGTTCGTTAGTTTCTTCGTTAAGGGCATCAATCACCGCAAGTTTAAAAGCTGGAAAGCCTTTATAACCTAATTTTTGTGAAAACTTCACCACACTTGATTGGCTTACACCAACCACTTTTGCTAGTTCAACCGAAGATAAATTACGAATCGCATTCGCTGAATTTAACGTAAAGTCAGCAAGTTTTGCTTCACTGCTAGATAAAGATTGACGTAGTGCTTTAATTTTTACAAAAGTCGACATGGGGCTCACTTATTGTTCTAATTTTTTTCATTGTACCTTAATCAAATATATTAAGTAACTAATGAACCGTATGGTAAACATACTTCACTATAGTTTAACTTTAGAAGCTATCAATAAAATATTCTTTTATTTTATTCCTTCAGTTTTGTTAAATCTTAACATCTCTATTTTATTGATGTTTAGCTTTTTTCTTGTTAGGTATAATGTATTTTCAATGTGTCATTTGTTGTAAATATTTTATTTTAATTGTTCAAATGTTATGCTAGTGTTAACTCGGGCTCGTTAGGTTATCCAAGTTTTCCGTATTGGGTATAAAACTGGGCTACTAATAAAAATATGAAACGTTTGTACTCGGGGAATAGACGATGAAACTAAGTAAACTGACGTTGTGTATCACGTTAGCAACAGGCAGCTTTAGTGTGTTTGCTGCGCAACAAGAACAGAATAAATCAGAAGAAGTAGAGCGTATTGAGGTAACCGGTTCGAGTATTAAGCGAACTTCTCTTGAGGGTGATTTACCTATAACAGTTATCAGCAAAGATGAGATCGATGCGGCAGGTATTAGTTCTGCAGAACAATTAATGCTACAGCTCAATATTGCTTCAAACTCTAACGATGGTCTTGGCAGTAATGCAGGTATTGTTGGTGGTGAAGAGCGCGGTAATAATGGTGCGTCAAGTGCTAACCTTCGTCAACAAGGTGCAGGTTCTACACTAGTGCTATTAAATGGTCGACGAGTTGCAAGTCACGGTTTGAAAGGGGCTTCGGTTGATTTAAACTCTATTCCATTTGCCGCGATTGAGCGTGTAGAAGTATTACGTGATGGTGCATCTGCTGTTTATGGTACCGATGCTATCGGTGGGGTAATTAACTTTATTCTTAAAAAAGACTACCAAGGTGTTCAATTAAATGGGTTTACAGATATCACCGAAGCAGGCGGTGGTAACATCAGCCGCTTTAGCATTTTGGGTGGTACAGGTGACTTAAATAATGACGGCTATAACATTATGGCGACTTTGTCATACAAAAAGGTTGATATTCTCCATGGTGATGAACGTGACTTTACCAATACATTTCAACCGAACCGTGGACTTTCTCCCGATACTCGTGGTGCTCCATACGCATCGATAAATAATCGTGGCGGCGGCGATGATCCAACGAACCCAAATTATAACTTAATTGGTACTGGCTTAGTTAATCCAGAAACAGGCGAAGCAAATAATGTATTAAACGTATTAGCACTACCAGGTCAGCCTGGCTGTGATGCTATTGAAAATATGGGTGTAGACACGGGGGCACTTTGGAATCGTGGCAATGAAACACGCAGCTGTTCATGGGATTATCCTCGAGCGTCAGTACTTCAACAGCCAGTTGATAGCATTGATTTTGTATCTCGCGCTACCTTTATGCTTGAAGATGATACAGAATTATTTGCAGAACTTATCGGTTCAGAAGTAACTTCAAAGAAAGTATTTGAGCCTAATCAAATAACACCTTGGTCAATTGGTACTGAGGGGTATTATCCAAGTACTGGTGAGTCATATGATTATATCGTTGATGCGCTGTCGGATTATTATGGTGCTGATCAGCTTAATATAGGTGCACCGATTGCATATCGTTGGCGTTGTATGGATTGTGGTAGCCGAGAAATAGAGACGACCACCACTGCTTATAAATTACAACTAGGTATGGAAGGTACATTTGGCGATTGGGATTATAAAGCAGGCCTATCGCGCTCGACAAATGAAGCTGAGTCTGAATTAGGTGGAGGTTATCATTATACAGAGCTACTTGCCCAAGCTATAGGCAGCGGAGCTGTAAATCCATTCTTACTGCCTGGTGAGTCGCAAACACAAGCGGGAATGGATGCTATTAATGCAGCGTCGGCAAAAGGTGTTGTGCTTTATGGTGGTAAAACAACACTAACACAAATAGATGCTTCGATCTCAGGTGATACTGGGTTTGAATTAGGTTTAGGCGGCGATACTATTATGGTTGCAGCTGGTGTAGATTTACGCCGCGAAGCCTATGAGTTTAATGGTGACCGCCGTGCTGCTGAAGAACGCCCGACGATTTATGGCGCACCATTTGATAACGGTAATGAACTTGATGATGTTCACCGCGACATCAAAGCTGTGTTTCTGGAGGCATTAGTGCCAGTTACAGAGCAATTAGAAATTAACTTAGCAGCCCGTTACGACCATTACTCAGGGTTCGGTGGTACAACTAATCCAAAGATTGGAGTTAAGTACAAGCCATTTGATGAGCTACTTTTTAGAGGTGCTTACAGCACAGGTTTTAGAGCACCATCATTTAATCAGTTGTTTAATGGTGTCTCAGAACAGCCCTATACAGGCACGGATTTAGCCGATCCTGCGCTCTGTCAAGGCGGTGTTGTTGATGCGTCAGATCCTAATTGTCAACCTATCTCACCAGTACTAATCTATGGTGGTAAGGAAGACTTAGGGCCAGAAGAATCTAAGCAATCGAGCTTTGGTTTCGTTTGGGCGCCTAGCAGTGCATTTAGTTTAAACCTTGACTGGTGGGAAATAATCACCGAGGGGACTATTCAAACTCCTGTACGTCAAGACTTATTAGATAACCCAGATCTGTTTGCCAGTAACTTTATTCGAGATGAGTCTGGTGCATTAAGTGCTATCGACATGCGCTATATTAATGCCGGTGAACGAAATACCAGTGGTGTTGAGCTAGGTATGCAAATTAATGGTGAGCTAGGAGAAGGCCTGTGGGATATTCATTTTAATGGCAGTTACTTAATTGAGGATCGAAAGAAACTGCTTGATAATGTACCGTTTGGCGATAATTTAGTGGGTACTCACTCTCGTGGCAATATTCCACTTAGGTGGAAGCACTCGCTTGCGTTTAACTATGCACATGGTGATTGGCGACATAATGTAACGCAAATCTTCCGTGATAGTTATGAAGATGAGGTGCCAGCAGGTATTCAGTCGGGTGCAATCAGCATCAATGAGGTGGAAGATTATAGCCCAATGGTTTCGAGCTACTTAATTTATAATTACAGTGTTTCGTATACAGGCTTTAAAGATATAGGTTTAACCTTTGGTATTAAAAACCTTTTCGATCGCGATCCACCATTTACAGCTCATCAAAACGATTACTCACCGGGTGCTGCATTTGATCCGCGTGTAGCTGATCCACGAGGAAGAGCTTATACATTGAATGCTGAATATCGCTTTTAAAGTATAGTGATCACATAAGAGATAAGAGCTAACTTACTTAGTATGTAAGTTAGCTCTTTTATGTCGGAAGGAAGTTATGCAAGCGATTAAACATGTAGTTATAGCTGGCGGAGGATCGGCTGGTTGGATGACAGCGGCTGCTTTAAAAAAGGTGTTTGGTGCTAAGCTAACTATTTCATTAATTGAATCACCAAGCATTGGTACCGTGGCTGTTGGCGAAGCAACAATTCCTCAAATTCGTCAATTTAATCAACTATTAGGTATTGATGAAAATGCATTTCTTGCAGCTACAGCAGGCACATTTAAATTAGGCATTGAGTTTTTAGACTGGGGCAAACTAAAAAGTTCGTATATGCACCCATTTGGTCCATATGGTGTAAATTTAAATGGTGTGCAATTTCATCATTATTGGCTAAAAAGAAAACAGCAGGGTAGTGACTGTGCCATACTCGATTACTGTTTAGAGGGCTGTCTTGCTAAGCAAAATAAATTTAATCGTAGTGCAGGACAAACTACAAAAGGTCCAACGCCAATCAATTATGCTTTTCATTTTGATGCTAAAAGGTATGCTCAGTTTTTACAAAAATACGCATTAGATATAGGTGTTAAGCACATTCAAGGTGCTATTTCTAAAGTTATACTCAATCAAGACACTGGCTTCATAGAGTCAGTTGCATTAAATGATGATACGCAAATAGACGGTGAGCTATTTATTGATTGCACAGGGTTCAAAGGAAAGCTTATCTCGGGTGCTTTACACGTTGGGTTTGAATCTTGGCGCCATTGGTTGCCGTGTGATAGCGCTATTGCCATTGCGGCGGCGTCTATTGATGAGTTAAAACCATATACTCAAGCAAAGGCACATAAAAATGGCTGGCAATGGCAAATTCCACTACAGCATAGAGTGGGTAATGGGCGTGTATTCGCAAGTGAATTTACCGATTCTTCAAGCCAAATGGATAAACTTCTAAGCAGTTTATCATCTACATCAATAAGTGAGCCAAACCAGCTTCATTGGCATAATGGTCGCCGTTTAAAAGCATGGCACAAAAACTGTGTTGCTATTGGGTTGTCTGCGGGGTTCCTAGAGCCATTAGAGTCAACTGGGTTGCAGCTAGTACAATCAGCTATTATGAGGCTTATCAGTTTGTTCCCGAGCAAGGGGTTTTCACAAGTTGATATTGATATCTATAACCGCTACACAAAACAAGAGATTATTTCAATACGTGACTTTATTATTGCTCACTATAAAGTGACGCAACGAAACGATAGTGAGTTCTGGCGTTATTGCAGTGCTATGGAAATACCTGATAGTTTGTCTGAGCGTATTGAATTATTTAGAAGTAATGGTCGAATATTTCGAGAAAATAATGAGCTATTTAATGAGTTAAGTTGGTTTTCGGTATTACATGGACAAGGTATAAACCCGCAAGCATATCACCCATTAGTTGATACGCTTGAAAGTGAACAACTTGAGCAGTACTTAATAAAAATCAAACAGATGATTAACCACACAGCAGCTTCGTTAACTTCTCATAGCGATTTTATTCAACGACACTGCGCTTCTTCTTAGATGGATAATTAAAATCTACCATGAAAACTATTTATTTTTATAAGTCTTTATTGCTATTGGCTTTTTGTCTCTTTTTACTCAGTTGCGCCAGTAATCCATATACCTATACACAATCGGCTAATTACAGTCATCGTGTTAAATTCTTAGTGATGCATTACACCGCCATTGATTACGAAAAATCAATGCGTGCTTTGGTGGATGAAGGGGGCTTAAGTTCACATTATTTATTACCAGAATCAGGCGATCCTAGTTATCCAAAAGATGAATTAGAAATTATTCAGCTAGTTGATGAAAAAGATAGAGCATGGCACGCCGGACGCAGTTTTTGGCAAGGCCGCGAAGATTTAAATGATCATTCTATTGGTATTGAAATTGTTAATGTACCAACCTGTCATATTCCTGAGCAAACTAAGCTTGCGATGGAAAATGACGCCAGTAAGTTATGTATTTTTCCAGACTATGATGCCAAGCAAATAGAGCTACTAATAAAACTTAGTAAAGATATTCTTGCTCGGAATCCTGATATTGGCCCAACTCAAGTTATTGGCCATTCTGATATTGCTCCAAGCCGTAAGAACGACCCCGGCCCGCGTTTTCCTTGGTATCAACTGTATAAAGCTGGTATCGGTGCATGGTATGAAAGCGACACCGTTGATAAATATTGGCAGCTATTTAGTGCATCAAAGCCTTCTGTTGAGTTAATGCAAAAAGCATTGCGCAGTTACGGCTATGAGGTGATTGCAACGGGTCAGCTTGATTCGCAAACGCTAGATGCTCTAAGTGCCTTTCAAATGCACTTTTTACCTTGGCATGTAAGCGGTAATAGTGATGCAAGAAGTGCCGCAGTGCTATTTGCATTACTAGATAAATACTTTCCTAAAAAGTTAGAGCGGTTATTTCAAGAATATCAGCAGCAACAGCAAGCGGTTGAGCCAGCGCCAAAAACACTGGCTAATGCACAAGTTATAGCGCGTATACCAGCACTTGATCCGAGTAGTCGCGCGCTTGTTAACGACCGAGGCACATTTACAGCCTATAAAGGTCGCGGTGAAATCATCATTGAAAACCAAGATGCAACCAGTGCTGATATTTTCATAAATGGTGAAAAAATTAATATTGCCTCACCATTAACAGCCGAAAAAATATATCAATACAGTTTGGCTAAACGCACCCGCGATGGCATAAATACGTATAAAGTAGAAAATGTACTGCCAGAAGGGGCAAGTTTAACCCTGCGTTTTCCTTACCCAACGCTTGATAAAAACAGCACTCAAAAGCGTTTTAGTGCTGTTGATGAATTAATTAATCAAGAGATTAAAGAGGGCTTTCCAGGCGCGGTTCTCGCCGTTGTTAAAGATGGCAAGTTGATTAAATTAAGCCATTATGGCGCAGCTAAAAAGTATCATGCTGATGGCAGTGAGCTTGCAAGCCCACAAGCTATGCAAAACGATACCTTGTTTGATATAGCCTCAAATTCAAAAATGTTTGCCACTAACTTTGCGCTGATGAAGCTTGCCAGTGAAGGGAAACTCGACGTAGAAAAGCCACTGTTTTATTACCTACCAGAATTTAGGGGCAGCGGCCGTGAACAGCGTTTAGTAAAAGATTTACTCACCCACAGTGCGGGTTATCCTGCGGTGGTTGATTTTCATCGTAAAGACAATAAATTTGGTGAGCGCTTTTTTTCTCAAAACAGCCTGCGTACTAAAAACCTGCTATTAACAGGCGTGCCTTTTGTGGCTGGTCGTAACGTAAAACACCTATATTCTGATATCGATTATATGTTGCTTGGTGTACTGGTAGAGCGTATTAGTGGTATGGCGCTCGATACCTATGTAGAAAGCCAAATTTATCAGCCACTTGGTTTAACACATACGGTTTATAATCCATTACAGAAAGGTTTTTTAGCTTCGCAAATTGCTGCCACTGAGATTAACGGCAATACCCGAGGTGGTCGCATCGAGTTTGAAAATATTCGAACCGATGTACTGCAAGGTGAAGTACATGATGAAAAAGCATTTTATGCTTTAGGTGGTGTAGCGGGGCATGCAGGGCTTTTTAGTACCGCCGGTGATTTGTCTGTGCTTATGCAGGTACTACTCAATGGTGGCGGCTACGACAACAAGCAAATTTTTACGCCACAAGTACTTGAGCAATTCACAAACTCCCAAGCAAGTGATGAGACCTATGGTTTAGGTTGGCGACGCGCGGGGCATCAAGCACGTAAATGGCATTTTGGCCCTTATGCCAGCCCGCGGGCTTTTGGTCATACCGGCTGGACAGGCACCGTGACCGTCATTGACCCCGAGTATGACCTTGCTATTGTGCTATTAACCAACGCGCGCCATACACCGATTGAAGGTTCACAAGAAAATTACCAGTTTGTCGGCAAGCGTTTCGAAACAGGTAAGTATGGCTCTATTATCTCGCTGATTTATGAGAGTATATTAAATCACTAGTCGAATTAAGTTGAGTTTGGTGGTAAAGCCATTAAGCTTAGCGAGTTTTCGCATAATAAAAATAAAATGTTGTTCTTAATTTAAAAGGGTTTTTATGTCTTGGTATTCAATTTTACCACCCTTGATTGCTATCTTAATTGTGTTTTGGCGCAAAGAAGTGATCATGGCGTTATTGGTCGCGGTTGCGTCGTCTGAGTTTCTACTTGCTCTGAATGGTGAAGGTAATACCTTGTTTTTCACCTTTATCAACACTATTGAGAGAGTCATTGAGGTTGCCAGCTCCCCTGGTAATAGCCGCATACTTATTTTTAGTATCTTAATCGGTGCTTTACTTGCCTATATTCGTGAATCTGGTGGTGTAGCCGCTACCGTTAATTTGCTGATGAACAAAGGGGTGGCTAAAAGTAAGCGCCAAGTGGGCTACTTAACCATGTTCTCGGGTATTGCGGTATTCATTGAATCGAACTTAAGCGTATTAACCTCGGGAATTTTATCGCGTGGTTTATTCGATAAGTTCAAAATGAGCCGAGCACGCCTTGCCTATATTATCGATAGTACTAGCGCACCTGTGTGTATTTTAATCTTGCTAAATGGATGGGGCGCCTACGTGCTCGGCCTTCTTGGCAACTACGAAATGGAAGAGTCTGCGGTTTCGGTATTGTGGGGCAGTATTGGCTATAACTTTTACGCCATTATCACTTTACTTATCGTGTTTTACACCATTACCTTTGACAAGGTACATGGCCCATTAAAGCAAGCAGAAGAAAACCTAGAGCAACAAGAAACCGAACTAACAGAGGAAGTAAAAGGCTCAAAAGCACGTTACATGCTTGTGCCACTTATTACCTTAATTGGTAGCATGGTTGGTTTTATGTTCTGGACTGGCGATGGCGATATTGCCAGCGGTAGTGGTTCTAAATCAGTGCTGTACGCAACTATTTTAGCTTGTGTTGTGGCTTACTTCTTAATGATTAGCTCGCGTGAATTTACACACCATAAGCTGGTAGATATTGGCTTTAAAGGAATGGGCGAGTTACTGCCATTAGTGTCTATTGTATTGCTATCACTCACGTTAGGCGCGAGCTTGAAAGACCTTGGTACCGGTGTGTTTGTAGCAGGCCTAGTAGGTGATTTCTTACCAATTTATTTAGTTGTGCCAGTGCTATTTATTACAGGTGCGGTTATTTCATTTACCACAGGTACCTCATGGGGCACTTTCGCAATACTTATTCCAATTGGTGTACCGCTCATTCAAGCTTTAGGTTTACCACCTTCATTGGTCATTGCTGCTATTTTAGGTGGTGGTGTGTTTGGTGATCACTGCTCGCCAATCTCAGATACCAGCGCGGTATCGGCCATTGCATCAGGGTGTGATCTATTAACTCACGTAAAAACCCAAATGCCATACGCCTTATTCGGCGGCGCATTAACCTTCATTGCTTACCTTGTAACGAGTATTATTGTTTTATAAGTAATAGCTGTAAGCTATAAGTAAAAAACCACAGAGAAGTCTGTGGTTTTTTATTGCTTGAATTTCGATGACTTGCATATTCAAGTCTGATAGCCGTCAGCCGTCAGCCGTCAGAAACCATCGCGCGAAAAAATTTCACGCCTACGGTATTCCTTTACTCTTTCCCCTTGTAACTCGCTACCTTGTATTAAATCTGATAGCTGACGGCTGAAAGCTTATGGCTCGTTGAACCATCGCGCGAAAAAATTTCACGCCTACGGTATTCCTTTACTCTTTGCCCTTGTAACTTGCTAACTCGCTAACTTGTTTTAAATCTGAGAGCTGACGGCTGAAAGCTGGAATCTATATTTTCGGTACAACCTTATAAACACCGACACCATCAACACCAAGGTATAAATCACCATTAGGGTGAGTGGCTAGGCTACGAACGCGACCTACACCTTCAAATACCTTGCTGTGGCCTGTTACTTTGTCACCATCAAGTTTCACCAAAACAAGGTGGCCAAACTTCATCGAACCTACGGCAATTTGGCCTTGCCACTGTGGGTATTTATCGCTGGTGATAAATTCCATTCCAGAAGGAGCAATTGAAGGCACCCAATACCAATCAGGTTGTTCCATTCCCTCGCGACTGGTTTCGTCGGTAATTTTTGTACCAATGTAGTTGATCCCATAAGTGATCTCAGGCCAACCATAGTTTGCACCTGCTTTAACTATGTTGATTTCATCGCCGCCACGTGGGCCATGTTCATGGCTCCAAATAACTCCCGTTTCTGGGTGCATTGCCATACCTTGTGGGTTACGGTGTCCATACGAATAAATACTTTTGTGAGTTGTTTTATGGTTATAAAACGGGTTTGATTTAGGGATAGAGCCATCGCTATTGATACGGTGAATTTTGCCAGCATCATAGTCTAAGCTTTGTGGGTGAACGTCTCTTTTGCCACGGTCGCCAATAGAGAAGTACAAGTAACCTTCTTTGTCGAACTCAATACGCGAACCATAGTGTTTTGTTGTTTCAATATTTGGCTCGCCATCAAACAATAATTGCTGATCGACAAGAGCCATATCTTTAAAGCGGGCACGCATAATCGAGGTATTGTAACCCTCACCATCGCCCTCATAGCCCGAGTACGAAAAGTAAATCCAACCATTGTCGGCAAAGTTCGGATCAAGTTCTATATCTAATAAGCCTCCTTGACCTTCATCATGTACTTTAGGTGTGCCTTTAACTGCTTGCTCAACGAGTTTGCCATCACGAATCAATCTAAGCTCGCCACGTCGATCAGTAACGAGTAAGTCACGCTCGTTAAGCCAAGCCATACCCCAAGGAATTTGAATTCCTTCGCTTACTAATTCTAGTTTGTAGTTATTAGCGCTGGCATCCAGAGGAATCTTTTGCTCCGGCTGAGCACATGCTTGCAAGCTCGACAAGCTAATTGAGGCAATGATTAAACTGTTAAACAAAGACCCTTTCATGGTAACTCCATAATATTTAAACACGATGTTACTAGCCTAGCTGGTTCAGCATTAAATTGTTATTAACATTAGAGCAATGTGCGATTATTGGTAGGAAAAGCGAGGTAAAGAGCGGAGTATTAGCCGTCAGCCGTCAGCCGTCAGCCGTCAGCCGTCAGCCGTCAGCCGTCTGATCTGACCCCGATAAAGTAGACACGGGGTTTAATTAAGTTGTTCGTACTGCATGGGACTTTTATACCCTAGGGTGCCATGCCTTCTTATTGAGTTGTAGTATTTTTCAATATAAAAATACGTTTGTGTTGTCATTTCACTACGACTCAGTTCATTTAAGTTCTTTATCCACTCCTTTTTATACTGCGCGAAGAAGCTTTCTGAGCATGCGTTATCCCAGCAGTTCCCTTTTCTAGACATACTCACTGTGACACCTCTATTAGTTAACCACTTCACTGTTTCCTTTGCGACATACTGAGCTCCTTGGTCTGAATGAAAGAGCAAGTTCGAACCATCAGGTTTGCGTGCTGACCATGCTTTTCTCAGTGTTTTAATAACTAACTCGGCGTTGTTTATCCGGCTTGTTACCCAGCCAACAACCTTACGAGAGTACAAGTCAAGGATGACGCATAAATACTGCCAACCATCT